>JAWXAX010000117.1 GCA_034439735.1 Rhodothermales bacterium
GACGCCGGCGCCGGCGTCATCGGGGCCTACGATTCATGTGCCTTCGTTGGGCCCGGACAGGGCTTTTTCCGGCCGGGTCCGGACGCATCGCCCCATATTGGGTACGCCGGCGGCCCGCTCGAATCGGTCGATGAACGCCGCATCGAAGTAGAGGTGGCGCGCTGGGCCTTGCCGCGTGTCGTGGATGCCCTGCGCGCCGTACATCCGTACGAGACCGTCGCGTACGACGTCTACCCCGTCCTCCAGCCCGACGCTCGCATCGGGATGGGCGCCATCGGGACGACCGATATGCTGCCGTTGCGCGCTTTCCTCGCACGGGTGCGTGACATCCTCGGCGCCGGCCACCTGCGGTTCACTGGCGCGCTTGACGCCCCGATCCGTCGCGTCGCCGTTTGCGGCGGCTCGGGCGGCGACCTGATCCCGGACGCGCTCCGCGCCGGCGTGGATGCGCTGGTGACGGCGGACGTGACGTATCACCGCTATTTCGATGTCTTGGACGCCGCCGGCCACTCTCGGATGGCGCTGATCGATGCCGGCCACTACGAGACGGAACGCCACACCGCGACGCTCCTCCAGTCCTGGCTGGCCGCGCGTTTTGCGAATGTTCGATGGATTTGCTCGACCCGTGAGACAAACCCGGTCCAGTCGTTTCCATGACAGCCCCGCTTCCGCGCCCCGCGTGTCTGGATTCGCGGATCTGAGCCGCCGGGTTACCGGAGAGAACGGGGCCGATGCCCGGCATCCCGGCCCGGACGGGGCGAACCTTCTTTGTGTTGCGCGGTTTATCCCGTTTGCGTTTGACCACGAAGTGAAGCCCAAAAAAAACCTGAGAGTCGACCATGTCAAGCATTGTCCATGAAAGTGGCATCGGTGAACAGCTCAAGGCGCTCATCCGCCTGCAACACGTAGATAGCCGTATCGATCGGCTCGAAAAGATGCGCGGGGATCTCCCCGACGAAATCCGGGACATGGAGGACGAAAAGACCGGCCTCGAGACCCGCCTCAACAACCTCAAGCAGGAGGAAAAGGAGAACGAAGTCGGCATGCGGCAGGCCGAGATCACAATCAAGGAGAGCGAGGGCCTGATCAAGAAGTATGAGGAGCAGCAGCTCCAGGTCCGCAACAACCGCGAGTACGACGCGCTGACGAAGGAGATCGAGGCGCAGAAGCAGCGGATCGTGGACTCGAATCTGCATATCGAGCAGATCAAGATGACCACCGTCTCCAACAAAGTAGCCTTCGAGGAAGCGCAGATCCGGTTGAAGGATCTGCTCGACATCCTCGGTGGGAAGCGGAAGGAGCTCGATGAGGTCCTGGGCGATACGAAGCAGGAGCAGGACGAACTGGAAGGGAAGCGGGCCGAGGCCGAGGGCGCGGTGGATATGCGCTACCTGCGTGCCTACAAACGCCTCCGCAACCGCCTACGCGATGGCCGTGCGTTGGTGCCACTGGAACGCGGTGCCGCGTCGGGCTACGCCGTACCTCCCCAGCGCCAGGTGGAGATCCGCCAGCGCAATCGCATCGTCGCCTGCGAACACACGGGCCGCATCATCGTCGATAGCGAGCTGTATCTGGAGACGATCACCGAACTTGAATCCGCGATGCCTTCAACGCGGTAAAAGAACCTGCAGTACGAGATTATCGCCGGCCGGATCATCGCATACCGCGCAAGCGGCATGAGGAAAGTCCGAACACCATAGGGCGCCGTGCTTCCTAACAGGAAGGTCCCGCCATGCGCGGGAACAGCACGTGCAACAGAGAGCAAACCGGCCGATGGCCCCTCACGGGGCACAGGCTACGGGTGAAAGGGTGGGGTAAGAGCCCACCGGCGTTCCAGGCGACTGGGGCGGCCAGGTAAACCTCACGGGGTGCAAGGCCAAACAATCCCGGCTCGAGCAGGCTTCGGCCAGCTCGGATATGGCGGCCCGTCGAACGGGGTGGGTAGGCTGCTAGAGGCGTGCGGTGACGTACGCCCGAGATAAATGATGGTCGCTGCCTCGTAACGGACGCGGTACCGTTTGGGGGAGACAGAATTCGGCTTACAGGCCGGCGAAATTACCGCAAAAAAGAAGGCAGCAGGATCCGTCCTGCTGCCTTCGCCTTTTTTCTACTGTGCTGATTACTGTGCTGATCTACGGTGCTGTCAGGGCGCCGTAAAGACGCAATGTATTGCGTCTTTACCGAACGCGTGACGCCCTATCGTCCGCTATCGCGCTATCGGTTAGTTATTCACCTCTCCGGCCGGGGCGGCCTCCGTCGCGGGTGCCTCGGTCGCCGGCGTGGGCGGCGGCAACACTGGGACGGCTTGCTCGGTCTGCTGACCCTGAGCCCGCTGCTGGAGCACGCTATTCCGTGTCTCGCCCTGATCGATCAAGAAGTTCGAAAGGACGCAGAGCACGATAAAAAGACCTGCCATCGTCCACGTTGCTTTTTCCAGTACGTCGGGCGCTTGCCGTGCACCCAGCATCTGCTGGGTACCGCCGGATGCGATGCCGGCCAGACCGCCGCCGCGCCCACTCTGAAGCAGCACGACAAATGTCATCAGAACAGCGATGATCGCGATGAGGATAATCAGAAAGGTATACATGATCGTCTAATCGGTTACGGAGCCCTGCGTTTAATCATATCCCCATTGATAAGATCCGGTACCCATGGGGGAATTTGCTGCGCCCTACCGCAGCCTGTCCGCCGCAAGCCGCAAGGCGAGCGCGGTTTTCATATCGGTGATGGCGCCGGAGGCAATACGCTGGAGTGCCTCGTGAAACGGGAGGTATACTACCTCGACAAACTCGTCCACATCCGGACGCGCCTCGCCCAGATGGAGCGACCGCGCCATGAAGAGATATATACATTCATCACTGAAGCCGATCGCCGGGTGGAACGCTCCCAGCGGCTCGAGCCGGTCACACGACCAGCCGGTCTCCTCCTCCAACTCCCGCATCGCCGCGCGTTCGGGGTCATCCCCCGGACCGTCGAGTTTGCCTGCCGGCACTTCAAGAAACTCACGGTCTAGCGCATACCGAAACTGTCGTACCAGCACCACCCGGCCGTCCGGCAAAACCGGCACCACGGCCGCCGCACCGGGATGGACGATACGCTCTCGTACCCCCTCGTTACCGTCCGGCAGCAACACAACATCCCGATATACATCCAGCAGCTGACCGCGAAAGACGGATTCTGATGCCAGGCGTCGTTCCTCGAGGGATTTCATGGGGTTGATGGAATATGGCGTTGATAATGAAGCATGATGCCAGCGCATACCGCGATTGCTGCCGTCTCCGCACGTAATCGGCGCTCGCCTAGAGATACCGCCCGGGCGCCGGCCGCGGTAAGCCGCGCCACCTCGTCGTCCGTAAACCCCCCTTCGGGCCCCACCAGCACCGTCAGCGCCGGTGGGGTCCCCGCACGGGCGATAACGTCCAGAAGCGCGTCTGACGCCGCGTCGCTCGCTTCATGGCAGACGAGTAGAAGTTCGGCGCCGACACCGGAGAGGCATTCCACGAGCGACCGCGGCTCGGCGGTGGACACCACCCGCGAACGCAGGCACTGCTTCATAGCCGCCTGCAGGACGTGTTCGACTCGCGCGGGCCGAATCGACTGCTTCTCCGTCCGCGCCGTCACCAGAGGAATCACCTCGGACACCCCCAGCTCAGTCGCCTTCTCCAGAAAATGACTGAACCGCTTTTCCTGCTTGAGCAGCGCCATGCCGACCCGTAGCCGAAACGCCGGCTCTCCCACCTCCTCCCGTCGCTCTACGATCCGGCCGGCAACCTGGTGCGCATCGATTCCATCGATCACGACGCGATACCACCCCCCCGCCCCATCCACTACAACAATCTCGTCCCCGGTCCGGCGCCGCACCACGCGAAACGCGTGGAGCGCCTCGTCCGGAGGCAAAGTCAGCCGGTCACCGTGGACCCGGTCGGGCGGGGTATAGAAATACGTTGTCATGGCGGGCGGGTTGAAGAGCGGGCAACCACCAAATCGCTCCGCCGGCACGGTGTTCCCACGTCGTTTTACATCGTTCCCACCTCAGAGCCCCACCGACAACCCGACATGCACTTTTGCGTCCGTCGGTGTGTCTTCCGGACTGAGCGCGAAGCTGGTGTTAATGATCCCCATGGCGGTCTCAAACTGAAAACCGAAGCCGTACCCGGGGTACACGGCTTTCTGGCGAACGACGTTCTGCAACGCGGATCGATCCACATACCCGAGATCAAAAAATAGATAGGCAAACGAGGCGCGTTCGAACTGGTAGCGGTACTCCACGAAGCTTCGGTTTACAACCTGACCCCGAAAACGATCCTCTTCGTACCCCCGCAGGCTGGCCGCCCCCCCAAATCGAAAGAGATCGCTTTCGTCAAGCGCTTCGCCAATCACCGCTGAGGTGGCATTTCCAATAACGGCTACCTGCCGAGGGAGCGTCGGGAGATAGACCCGAGCCTGCATGTGGAGCCGCTCCTGCCGGCCCAATGTCACCGACCGCACCGTATCCCCTGCCACCCCTGCATTAAAGGTGGCGCGCTCCTTGAGCCCTCGTTCGAACCGGGTCTCCACGACAAGCCCCCGGCGCGGATTGGCCGGCCGATCCACCCGCCGAAATCGAACCGTCGCACCGGCGTAGAAGGCGTCTGCGCGGGCGATGCGCTGCTGGCCGGCCACAAGCTGGGCGCCGGCAAAACCCGGACGCGTCACCTCCCGACTGAGCGTCAGCAGCAGCTCCAACCCACCTGGCAACCGATACCCCAGCGCCCCGTCGTAGCGCTGCTGCCCATAGGTCGAGTCCTGTTGAAGACCTTCGAAGTTCAGTTCCAGCTGCACGGGCAGCTTCGCCACAAAGGGATCGCGGAACGAGGCGTCGAGTTGGCTGATCTGCCCCGGTAACCGATTGAGCCGCAACGCCATCTCACGACCGCCGCCAAACAGATTACGGAGGTGTAGATTACCGTTGCCCACGAGGCCCTGCGCCCGCCCTCCACCGGTCGGCGGCTGATACCCCAGCACAAGGTCGAACACCCCGGGCGATGCTTCTTCCAGGCCGACGCGTAATCCGATGGCGCCCGACTCGAGCCGGTACAGCGCCGGCCGATCGACGCGCGCAAACTGCATCGTCTCTTCGAGGCGCTGCTGCAAAGCGTCCAGATCGTGTGTAAGCGGGTCGCCGGCGCGAAGGCCCAGCAACCGTTCCACATAATAAGGCCGCGTCCGCGCCGCGCCGGCAAGTTCAATCGCACCCAGAACGACCGGCTCCCCCTCATCCACCGCCATATCGATCCCCAACGACGACTCGGCAGGGTCCCCCTCCACGGTAATAGACTGGATGCGCACGGTCGTCAAGACGTACCCCAGCTCCACGTACGCGTCCAACATGTTCGCGACATCCTCCTCCAATTCCTGTGGATCGAGCAGCCGGCCCGAACGAGTTTTCATGAGCGACCGGAGCGACTCCGGAGACACCACCGCCGCCCCGTGGATCCGCACGGCGCCCACCCGAATCTCTGGCCCGGGAGCCACATATACGACCATTGCTCTCCGCCGATCCGTCCCCACGCGCCGAATGGAGTCGACCTCCGCCAGATAGTGCCCACGCCGGTGGAAAAGCGCCACGATATCCCTCGACACTCGCCCCAGACTGTCCGGATGCCAGCCCGACTGCGGCTTCACCTCGCGGCGCTGCCGGCCGTCGTCGGTCTGCCAGCGCAAAGTCGCCGAGCCGGCCTGCGCCGCCGCGTCCGCACCTACCCACAGTAGCATGCCTATCCACACCACCACGCCGGCCCAGATTTTCAGCCTGCGCCCCGTGGGATTCCCAGCGCTTTTTGCATATCTTTGCATAAACAACGCCTACCTCGCCATGCCCGTGAATCGTACGATCTCCCCTCCCGTCGCAACAGGCGCCTCTTTTACCGCCACGTTTGTTGTACCATTTCTCGTGCTGACCGCCCTGGCCACGGCCGGCTTCCGCGCGCCGGCCTCGCACCGCCTCGAGGAGCAAACGAATGCCTCCTTCCTCCGTTCCTACACCGACACGACCCTCTCAGGTCATCGCGCCGTCCCCGCCGAGACGCTTTCGTACGTGGTCCAGTCCGGCGAAGTGCTCATTTTTAACCTGCCTTCCTCTTTTGGCACCCGACGGATGGAGCGGTACCGCCTCAAGCAAGCGCCGGCGCTGAGCTGGCTCGTCGATCGTTCCTACTTCTGGCGGACGCTTTCGAAGGACGTCGGGGAGCACACGCTCATCTTCGAAGCCACAGCGGTTGGATCGACGCTGGAGGACATCTACGTAGTGGTCGATGTCCGCTGACGACGCGGAGGCCTTACCGGAATTCAGAGACGCGCTGCTTGCCTGGTACGGGCAGGTAGCGCGGCCCATGCCGTGGCGAAATTCGGCCGACCCGTATCGGATATGGCTTTCGGAGATCATGCTCCAGCAGACGCGGGTAGACCAGGTGTTGCCGTATTTCGAACGATTCGTGGCGGCTTTTCCCGATCTGCCGGCCCTCGCTAGCGCCCCACTCGATGAGGTTCTACGCCACTGGGAGGGCCTCGGCTATTATTCCCGAGCCCGCAATCTGCACGCTGCCTCCCGCGCCATGGCCGAACACCACGCGGGGCGCATCCCATCTACCTACGAAGCCATCGTCGCGTTGCCGGGCATAGGCCCCTACACGGCCGCCGCCGTATTGTCCATCGCCTACGGCCGTCCGCACGCCGCGGTGGACGGCAATGTGATCCGTGTCCTGTCCCGCCTGTTCGTCGTGACCGACGATGTCGGAGCCGGCCGCACCCGCGCCCACCTCCAACGCCTCGCGGATACCTTGATCGACCCCCGGCGGCCCGGCGATTATAACCAGGCCCTGATGGAGCTGGGCGCAACGGTTTGCATCCCACGCTCGCCACGATGCGGGGCCTGCCCGATCGCGCTCTGGTGTCGGGCATGCGCCGAAGGGACCCAGGAAAACTTTCCGGTGAAGACGAAAAAAGGGCCTACGCCGCATTATCATCACGTGGTGGGCATCGTCCGCAACGAGGCCGGCGAATATTTAATCCACCAGCGCCACGAGGAGAACATGTTGGGTGGAATGTGGACCTTCCCCGGCGGCCGGCTCGAGGCAGGCGAGTCGGTCGAGGCGGCCTGCCGTCGCCTCCTCCTGGAAGATTTCGACATCGATGCGCTGGCCGAATCGCCGTTTCACCGGCTCTCGCACGCGTATTCCCACTTCAAGATCACGTTGAATGCTTGCGACTGCCAGAACGCCCGCCCGCGGGACACACCCGGTGACCGTCGGCTGAAATGGGTCGCAGCAGAAGCGCTGACCGAGCACGCCTTCGATCGGGCGAGTCGCAAATTGATTGACGCGATACGCCTCCGCGACGCCTCATAGGGGGATTCGGCCCCGACTTTGATTTTGGGACGCGCCTGCCACTCGGCATCGTATCACGTACGTCTCGAATCTACGTCGCCATGGGTTTTTTTCGTACCGGGCTGCCGGCCATGTATCTCCTGTCTCTGTTCGCCCCGGCCAGCGTCGCTCAGTCTACTACTTCATTTCTCGAGGCCCGTTCGATCCGGGCGGCCGAACGGGAGCGGCTCGCCGATGTGCGTGGACTGGATCATGCACCAGAGGACGGGTCGGTCGCGCTCATCGGAATGAGCGACGGGCATCCCGTGTACTTCGGCACCCAAAACGATGCCGTCGCGCTGGCGATGGGCGTGCGCGGCCTGCACTTGCGCGCCGGCGCCTCGCTGACCGGCGCCGGGCAGATCATCGGCCTGTGGGACGAGGGGCCTGTTTACGCGGACCACCAGGAGCTCTCGGGCCGCGTAGCCGACCAGGACGGCGGAGCCCCTTCCAGCCACGCTACCCATGTCGCCGGCACGCTGGCGGCCGCGGGCATCGACCCCGATGCGCGCGGCATGGCGCCGGCGGCCCGCCTCCGTTCACACGACTGGCTTCTACATGCCACGGAGATGCTGGAGGCGGCCCAGGGAGGGATGCTGCTGTCCAACCATTCCTATGGACGCGTGACCGGATGGCACCGGATCCGCGTGAGCGACACCGAAAGCGTCTGGTATTGGTTCGGCGACCCGCGGGTGAGCACCGAGGAAGATTACGCGTTCGGAGCCTATGACCAGGATGCCGCCCATTTCGACGCCGTAACCGACGCTTTCCCCTATTTTTTACCCGTCGTCGCCGCCGGCAACGACCGCGACGACCCGGGCCCCTCCACCGGGACGTACTGGGCACTGACGGAGCAAAGCCGTTGGACGCCGTTTGATGTTTCCGGTCGCCGCATCGCGCCGGACGGAGGGGAGAGCGGATACGACACCATCGCCAGCTTCGCGCTCGCAAAAAACGCGCTCACCGTAGGGTCCCTGGCGCCGGCACCTGCGGGCGTAGGCGATCGCGTCAGCGGATTCAGCGGCATGGGACCAACCGATGACGGGCGCGTCAAGCCGGACGTGATCAGCCCGGGCGAAGACCTGTACTCGCCGGTCGCCCTCGGGCCCGCCTCGTATCGTGTCTCCTCCGGCACCTCGATGGCCGCGCCCACGGTTACAGGTAGCCTGGCCCTGCTTCAAGAACTGGCGGAAAACGAGCGCGGCGCCCCGCTGCGTGCCGCCTCCCTGAAGGGTCTCGTCCTCCACACCGCCCGAGATGTCGGCGCTCCGGGTCCCGACTATAGCTCCGGCTGGGGCCGGTTCGACGCCGCCGCCGCCGCAGAGACGCTGCTCGACGCCACGCATCATCCGACGGTGCTGATGGAAATGGAGCATCCGCTGGTTCAGTCGCACCGTGTACCCCTCACATTGGACCTCTCCGGACCACTCCGCCTTACCCTCTCGTGGACCGATGCGCCCGGGCAACCCCTGGGTAGTCGGTCGCCGGATGTGCTGGACAACCCCACGCCGCACCTGGTGCGTGACCTGGATCTCCGTCTCTACCACCTGCCAAGCGGCCTGGAATACCGACCTTTTGTACTGGACCCGGCCGCCCCGCAGGCCGTGGCCAGGCCGGGGGATAATCGGGTGGATCCCATCGAACAGATCGACCTGCGCGAGGCCCTGGCCGGCTCGTATATCGTCGAGGTATCGATGAAAAACGCCCCCGACACCCCGGTCGCGTTTACCTTGCTCGTCGCCGGCGCTCGGGACGACGCGGACCCCGTAACAGTGGACTCCGCCCACGCCGACGTGCGCGTCGATAGGGTAGAGTTGACCTGGACGGCCCGGCAGGAACGTCTCGCCGGGGCCTATGTGATCGAACGAGCCGTCATCGGTACTGAGGGGTTCAATGGGCCACTCGATGCCCGGTTTGAACCCGTCGCGCTACTGCCTGCCAGACTGGATGCGACCCTACCCGGGAGCGCCGAGGTAGCTGTCGGGAAGAGCTATACCTATACCGAGCCGATCGACGCCTCCGGCGTGCGGTTCTATCGGATGTATTTTGTCGCGCCCCGGTCGAATACCCGTTTCTTCATCACTTCCCTGCGGGTGGACGTACCGCTGCCCGCGCGGCTGGCGGTGGTATCGGCATTCCCGAACCCGTTTCGGGGCCGGGCGACGGCCTTGATAGACGTGCCCGAGACCCAGCAGGTGGTGGTGGAACTGGTGGATGTCCTCGGCCGCCGGCGGTTGCTGCTGGTGGATGCTCCGCTCGCCGCGGGACGGCATACGGTGCCCATCGAAGCAGAGGCTCTGCCGGCAGGGCTGTATTATATTCGCCTGATAGGCACGCGCGGCACGGCGACTCGATCCATCATTCACATGCCGGGCCATTGAACGGGAAGGTAGCCGGAGCGTATATTGACCGCGGGCTCTCGCTCTCATACACCTGAACTGGCGGTCGCACATGTCAGAAATTGTTATCTGGATCCTGTTTTTTGTCTTTTACCTGATCTTCCAGGTACTCGGTAAAAAGAAGCGACCGAAACCCCAGACGTTGCCGCCGGAAGCTACCGGTGGGGAGGACGGCTCGAGCCGACCGGCCACCCTCGAGGACGCGCTTCGGGAGATCCAGGAGGCGCTGCGCCAACCCGGGAATCAGCCCGGGAATCAACCGCGAGAACAGCCCAGATCGCTGCCTTCGACGGCGTCCGAGCCCGTTCGCCCCTTGCCGGCACCGCCCCGAAAGCTGCCGCAGCGCGCGACATCATCCGACTTCCGGAGCCTGGAAGCCCCCCCACGGGAGATGGCCGGCCCGGAGTTCCAGCGACGCGAGCGCACCAACCTCGAGCGCACCCATTGGGAGGAACCACTCGCCCGACGAACGGAGGTCCCTCGCCCTGTCGAAGTGCGCCCATCGACATCGACGCCTCTCATCAAGTCGTCGCTTATCGGAGCGAGGACGGCTGGTATCCCCTCCCCGACTACACAGGCCAGCCTGTTACGTGCATCGATCGCAGACGACGTTCGGGATCCAAAGCGCCTGCAAAAGGCCTGGCTGCTCAAGGAAGTGTTTGACGATCCCGCCTATAAGCGGCTCATCAAACCAGGATCGTAAGTTTTATTCGTTCGGGAATGCCCCGCCTTTCTTAAATGCCGAGGCCCCTATCGCGCCGCCGGCCGTGCCCAGTACGGCGCCCAGAAGGATACCGACGAGCACCAGGCCGATAAAAAACATGGGGCTATCGACAAGCCCCATGATGGTGTCGAGCTGCTCGGAGGGCATCTGGCCGCTTTCTTCCAACTGCTGGAAGGCTTCCTCCATCGTAGGGGTCAGGCCGAGTTTCGACGAGATATACCCCAACACTGAACTGACGACGGAAGCAATGACGCCGGTGAGAGCGCCCATGCTGGCGCCGGTCCCTCCGGCAATCGTTAATTCGTAGGAATTGGTATAGTGCCAGGTCGACATCAGGCCGGCCCCGATATAGGCCAGGCAACAGAGACATCCTCCCACGACCGGGACATTGGCCAGGAGCGTGACGAGTACGCCGGAGGCGACCCCGCTCAGAAGGATGGATTGCATCTTGTTCGACATGCCGTTCAGAATTAAATGGGAGGTTGGGCGATTTTCAGCTGTCGGCAACGGGTCGAATCGCAGCCGGCGCCGGCGGAAAATAGCACCTACGTTCCGAAGAAAAAACGGATACAGCAGGCTTATCTGATCGTATGCACGACCGCCGAATGCGGTGCGGGCAGGTTATCGACCGCCCGGGCGAGCACTACCCCGGCGACCAACCCAAATATCAGCCCCGTGGTAGTCCGTGTGAACGGGGTATTTTGCCCTATCTGGAGGGCCGTCAACGCCCAGTCAATTCCCAGGGGTACCACGCCGGCCGCGAGCAACGCCAGCGTATGCCGGCCAATAGAATCGGTGTGACGCCGAACGAGAGGCCACAAGAGTAACGCCGCTGCCAGACCCACATATACCCCGAAACAGCGTTGACACACGGCAAACGGCAACCCGGCAACGTGAAACGTTCGATCCGGCAACTGATGGCACACCTGCGCGAAGGCGAGCACGACCATGTGACGCCAGCCAGGCGGCAGGACGGTCGGCAGGACGATGAGGAGCGGGACCAGGAAAACGCTGATCTGGAGTAAGCGGCGTAGTACTCGGTTTGGCATCATGCTTGAAGATAGGATGGTTGGGACATTCATGCATCCGTTCTGGCAGATTTTGCACGACATCCTGACACGGCGTCACGGCGCGTACGCGCCTGTCTCGCGCGTTCTGTCAGCCAGGCTGACGGGTTCGCCTGCTGACCGGCCGGCCGGCCGGTCTCTGGAACACCGTCTACCCTTCCGGGTTTATCAGGGCCGCCGCGCAAACCCCTTCCATAACGTTGTCAACGATGGCTCGTTCAGGTGTTGACGGTATAGTGGCTGCCGGATAGGGCCGAGGCCATTCCCCTTTTTTTCTTGAATACACATGACGTGCATCCCCGCACTGGCACTCCTCTCAAGAGAGTGCTAACAGGGAGGCGCCGAAGTGAGTGAATACGTACTCTCATCAACTAAACCAATCCAGGAGGATAACCAGATGGCAAGCATCAAGCCGCTTGGCGACCGCGTTGTTGTCCGCCCAGAACCAGCCGAAGAAAAAACTTCGAGCGGGCTCTACATCCCCGATGCAGCGAAAGAGAAACCCCAGCGGGGTACCATCGTCGCCGTCGGACCCGGGCGTGTTGAAAATGGCACCAAGATCGACATGACGGTCAAGAAATCCGACATCGTCCTCTACGGCAAATACGCCGGCACCGAAATCACAATCGGCGGCGAAGAGCTGTTGATCATGCGTGAGACGGACATCCTCGGCATCGTCGACTGATCGGTCAAAATAGGCCCTATTGGGCCATTTTTGACATTTGTTACGACTAGAAACCAGATACAATCATGGCAAAGCAAATCATCTTTAACACGGAGGCCCGCAACGCCCTGAAGCGCGGTGTGGATACTCTTGCGGATGCCGTCAAGGTTACGCTCGGCCCGAAAGGCCGTAACGTGATCATCGAGAAGAAATTCGGCTCGCCGACGGTAACCAAGGACGGCGTGACCGTCGCGAAAGAAATCGAGCTCGAGAACAAGCTCGAGAACGTCGGCGCGCAGATGGTGAAGGAAGTCGCATCCAAAACCAGCGACGTCGCCGGCGACGGCACCACGACGGCCACTGTGCTCGCCCAGGCGATCATGAGCGCCGGCCTGAAGAACGTCACGGCCGGTGCGAACCCGATGGATCTCAAGCGCGGGATCGATAAAGCGGTCATCCGCGTGATCGAGGAGTTGCGCAAGCAGAGCCGCGACATCGAGGACAAGACGGAAATCGCACAGGTCGCTACGATTTCTGCGAACAACGACTCGGACATCGGCAACCTGATCGCCGATGCGTTCGAGCGCGTGGGTAAAGACGGTGTCATCACCGTTGAAGAAGCCCGCGGCACCGAAACGACCCTCGAGGTCGTTGAAGGCATGCAGTTCGACCGCGGCTACCTCTCGCCGTACTTCGTGACGAACGCGGACAGCATGGAAGTCGTCATGGAAGACGCCTACATCCTGATCCACGACAAGAAGATCGGTTCGATGAAGGACATGCTCCCGATCCTGGAGAAGATCGCCCAGATGGGCCGTCCGCTCCTCGTCATCGCCGAGGATGTTGAGGGCGAAGCCCTCGCGACCCTCGTCGTAAACAAACTGCGCGGCACCCTACGCGTGGCGGCCGTCAAGGCCCCGGGCTTCGGCGATCGCCGGAAGGCCATGCTGGAAGACATCGCGGTCATCTCGGGCGGCTCGGTCATCTCCGAGGAGAAAGGCTACAAGCTCGAGAGCACCACGCTGGATGCCCTCGGCATCGCCAAGCGTGTGGTGATCGACAAGGACAACACGACGCTCGTCGACGGCGCCGGCGAGCAGGATCAGATCAAGGCCCGCGTCAACCAGATCAAGCAGCAGATCGAAGTTACGACGAGCGACTACGACAAGGAGAAGCTCCAGGAGCGCCTTGCCAAGCTCTCGGGCGGCGTCGCTGTGCTGAAGATCGGCGCGGCCACCGAGCCTGAAATGAAGGAGAAGAAGGCGCGTGTCGAAGACGCGTTGCATGCCACCCGCGCGGCCATCGAAGAAGGCATCGTGGCGGGCGGCGGCGTAGCCTACCTCCGCGCCATCCCGGCGCTCGAGTCGGTCGTAACGGAGAACGAAGATCAGACGATCGGCGTCGCCATCGTGCGTCGCGCGATTGAAGAGCCGCTCCGTCAGATCGCCGCGAACGCCGGCCAGGAAGGCTCGATCATCGTCCAGCGGGTCAAGGAAGGTAAAGGTGATTTCGGGTACAACGCCCGCACCGAAACCTTCGGCAACCTGATCAAGGAAGGTGTCATCGACCCGACCAAGGTTACGCGCACCGCGCTCGAAAACGCGGCGTCCGTCGCCGGCCTGCTCCTGACCACGGAAGCGGTCGTGGCCGACAAGCCCGAGCGCGAAAAGGGATCCGCCGGCGCTCCGCATGGCGGCGAAATGGGCGGCATGGGCGGGATGGACTTCTAGATGGTCTCAGGTTCGAGGTTCAAGGTTTAAGGACTTTACCCATCGAACTGAATCATCCCTGAAACGCCAGGCGGCGAGGCCTTCGGGCCTTGCCGCCCTTTTTTTGTGCCTGCCGTTATCGATCGAGGCGCTCGATCACGGCCAGGGTGAGCCGGCTGACATTGACCAGTCGCTGCTGCTCGTCGCGGATCTCGATGTGCCAGACGTGGGTGGTCTTTCCCAGATGAAAGGGGCGGGCGACCCCTACGACCCGGCCTCCCCGAACGCCGCGGATATGGTTCGCATTGATGTCCAGCCCGACACAGTGGTGCGTGCGCTGGTCGATGCAAAGCGTCCCGCCGACACTCCCCAGCGTCTCCGCCAGGACCACCGACGCCCCGCCGTGCAGGATGCCGAAGGGCGTGTGGGTGCGCGGATCGACCGGCATGGTGCCCTCGAGGAAGTCGTCGCCGACGGCTGTAATGACGATGCCCAGATGGCCGGCCATGACGGACTGCCCCCAGGCGTTTAGCTGCACCAGGTCGATGGGACTGTGCCAGATGGAGGGAGATGGAGGCATGTATCTACCCGTGTGCTGGATATAGTCTATAAAAATGCGCATCATGCGCGTTCCAAAGCGTCGCTCCCAGAGACCGAACACCGCCCATGAACAGACGAATCGTTATCCTCCTCAGTGCGCTACTCCTCGCCGGCTGCGATACACCCCCCCAGCCTCCCCCGAACATCGTATTTATCATGGCGGACGACCTCGGGTACGGCGACATTGGCGTGTACGGGCAAAACGCGATTCAGACCCCAAATCTGGACCGAATGGCGGCCGAGGGTATGCGGTTCACGCAATTTTACGCCGGCTCCACCGTCTGCGCGCCGTCGCGGGCCGTGCTCATGACGGGCAAACACATCGGGCACAATGATATTCGCGGCAACCTGGAATTGCAACCGGTCGGCCAACAACCGCTGCCTGCGGCCAACGTCACCCTGGCTGAAGTGCTCCAGCAGGCCGGTTATGCCACTGGACTGATAGGCAAATGGGGCCTCGGGCATATCGGCACGGAAGGGCACCCTAACCGACAGGGCTTTGATCACTTTTTTGGGTATCTCGACCAGCGCCACGCCCACAACTTTTACACGGAGTTTTTATTTCGGAACGAAGAGCGAGTGACGCTACCGGGTAACCGAATGCCCGAACCGAAGCGGGAAGACGGCGCCGGCGAGGCCGTCGAGAAGGGCACCTACAGCCACGACCTGTTCGCCGAAGAAGCTCTCGGATTTATCGATGCCCACCAGGACGAGCCGTTTTTCCTCTACCTCGCCCTCACCATCCCGCACGCCAACAACGAAGCGGGACCGCGTGGCATGGAAGTCCCCGATTACGGGGACTATGGTGACCGGGGGTGGCCGGCATCCGCGCAGGGCCTCGCGGCCATGGTCACGCGGATGGACCGGGACATCGGCCGACTCCTCGAACGCTTGCGTGAACGGGGGCTCGACGAGCGCACGCTTGTCATCTTCACATCCGATAACGGCCCTCACGCGGAAGGCGGCAACGACCCGGACTATTTCGACTCAAACGGTCCGTTCCGAGGCATCAAACGGTCGCTCTATGAAGGCGGCATCCGCGTCCCGATGATCGCCCGTTGGCCAGGCCGGATCGCGGCCGGCGCGGTGTCCGAACACGTCGGCTATCACGGCGACTTCATCACCACATTCGCCGCCCTCGTCGACCAACCAGCGCCCGATTCGCTGGATAGCATCAGCCTGCTCCCCACCCTGCTCGGCCAGGGCGAGCAGTCGCAGCACCCGTATCTGTACTGGGCGTTTTACGAACAGGGCTCGCGTCAGGCCGTCAGGGCCGGCGCACTGAAAGCGATCCGGGAGCCCATGTTCAGTGGTCCCGTCGCCTTATATGACCTGACGACCGACCCCGGCGAGACGACCAATCGGGCCGGAGAGCATCCGGAAGAAGCAAAACGACTCGCCGCGCTTATGGACGAAGCGCATGTGGCGCACTCCCTGTGGGATGCGAACTAGTTGGCAGGTTTGCAGGTTTGCAGGTTTTATGATCTAGGCCAACATGCCAACCCGCCAACCTGCAACCTGTCAACCTGCAACCAATCAGTAGTTGACGGCGCGTGGGAGGCCTTTTGCCTGCTTGCACCAGTCGGTTATAGCCGCTAGCGTGGGGAGCTGGCGGACGAGTTTTTTCGCGGCGTTGACCTCCACCATCTTGGCGTGCAGGTTCTCCGGCTTGCGCGTGCCGAGTTCAACCACGGTATCGACGCCGGCAGCTTCGAGCAGTTCGCTGTATTCGCCGCCGATGCCCTTGATTCGCATCAAGTCCGCATGGTTAACAAAGCGGAGGATGCGCTTGTCATCAATCCCGCTCTTCGCGACGATTTCCTTGCGACCTGCCGGCGTGCCCCCTTTCTTCAGCAGTGACTCCACAGATCCAACGCCGGCTTTCTTCAGTTTCTCGGCTAGCGTGTCGGCGATACCCTCGATGGTTGTCAGTTTTGCCATAAAAAGCCTCTTGAACAATAGTGCAGGATGTTACGGATCGGCTGGAGTCCGTCGCTGCCCGGCGTCACGGCTCCCATGAAGGAGGGTGTCGTGTTCTTCGGACGCCTATTCATCCGAAACCGGGGAATTGCTACGTACACACCAGCCTTGCTGTGGGTCGGGCGCAAAAGTAAGTAGAATTTAACTGTGCATCAATCCCCGGCCCCCGGCCCCGGCATGATCGGCGAAGTAATAGCTAATATGTTTGATTTATACCGCCCCCAACCTATTTTCCCGGCAGTTGGACCCACAAATGTCCACTAACCTAACCACTCACTCACCAAAGCAATGCTCAAAGAGTTTAAGGAGTTTGCTGTTAAGGGCAACGTCGTCGACATGGCGGTCGGTATCATCATCGGCGCGGCGTTCGGCACGATTGTTCAGTCACTTGTCAACGATGTCATCATGCCCCCCATTGGCCTGATGCTCGGCAACGTCGACTTCTCCAACCTGTTCTTCGTCATCAAGGAAGGAGCCGTCGTAGGCCCGTACGCCGCGCTTGCCGCGGCGAAGGAAGCCGGCGCCGTCACGGTCAACTACGGCGCGTTCATCAACACGGTTGTGAGCTTCCTTATAGTCGCTTTCTGTGTGTTCCTCCTCGTAAAAGCTGTGAACAACCTGAAGAAGAAGGAAGAAGCCGCGCCGTCCGTACCGGCGGCGCCTTCCAACGAGGAAAAGCTGCTCGGCGAAATCCGCGACTTGCTCCGCGCGCGTTGAGCTACCAGGCGTAGGTACCGCCACGCGGCGTCGCGCCTTTATCGAATAAAAAGGACCCTCTCGTCACGTGACGGGAGGGTCCTTTTGTATAAACCCGGCGGGGCTCAGGGCATTTCGCCGTACTTGTCCTGATGAAGCCGGCGGGCGCTGTCGAGCCAGCCATCACGCTCGATGCGTCCGGGGAAGTAATTGAGATGCTCGCCGATGCGTTCGATTTCTGCTTCGGTGAGGTGAGCGATCTGACGGTAGGTCGTGATCTCTATCTCCCCGAGCCGGCGCTCGATGACGGGTCCAATGCCGTAGATCTTCTTGAGATCGTCCCGACTGCCGACCGGCATCTTCTTGCTGGCGGCGTTGGACGCTTTGCGCATGACGGGCACGGAGGCCACACCGGTGAGTGTACCGGCGTCGGAGGCACCGAGGGCCGGCGCAGGTGCCGCAACTGCCCGGGCGACAGGCGGCGCCTTCAAGCGTGCTTCCGCCAGCACGAGGCTCTGCTGGCAGGCCTCGAGTTCACGTTGGGCCTTCATCAGAGCATCGTTGAGCACCGTGCCCGTGATTGAAGGTTCAGGTGAGACGACCGTGCGGGCCGGCCGCTCGAATTTCACTTCTTTCATCGCCATTTCCTGATAGGCGTCCCCACGGATGATACCGCGAAGGTACCAGCCCAGTGTGATGCCGGCGGCGAGCGTGAGTGCGATCCAGAACAGAATCTGGCCAAAAAGATACAGCATTATTGTCCTCCTTTTAAGCTGAATTCGACGCGACGGTTCTTAATTCGTCCTTCGAGGGTCGTATTGGTGGCAACAGGGCGTGTGGGGCCGAAACCGATGGCGGTAAGCCGGCCTGACCCGATGCCCCGGGTGACGAGGTAGTCGCGCACGGCGTCGGCGCGACTCTGGCTGAGGGCATTGTTGAGCGCGACCGAACCCAGGATGTCGGTATGGCCCTGGACTTCGACGGCGACCGACTCTGCGTCGTCCATGACGGCGGCGACGCGATCGAGCAATTCCTTGGAGGCCGGCACCAGTTCCGCGGTGTTGATGAGGAACTGCACCTTATGGCCGGCCAGGACCGCCTCGAGGTCGGTGCGCATCCGGATGACAGCCGCCGCTTCCGGTGCGCCTACCGTCTCGAGTACGCGCAGATCGACCAGCAGTGTGCGAGCGCCCGCCAGGGCGGCCTCGGCGTCTTGGACGACGACCGCGCGCTGCAACGGCGTGGGCACATCGCCCCGCAGGGCGACGGCAGCGGCGCTAACGCGTACGGTGGGTTGCTGGACGGCGTTGATAGCCGGCAACATCGTCACGAATCCTTCGATCCACATGCCGAATGCGGCATCGAGGGTCGTTTCATCTGTCACGGTATGCGTCGGGAAGGCGTCGCGGACGGCTTGCAGGAATCGGTCACGGGTAGCGGAGTCCGGCAGCCGGCCGGACAGACGCATCTGTCGGGCATCCGTGGTGAGGGTGAAGAGCACCTCCGCGTCGGCCACATCCGTGGGGGCCGAGGCCGTGAGGGAAGAATCGACCGTGAGGTTGTTCGCCAGGACGCGTACCGGGTAGGACGACAATACAGCCCCGACCCGTCGCTTCTCGTCTTCCGAAGCCACCGGGCCTTCGAGCGTGGCATCGCGGCCTTCAAAGGACACCTGGTCGATGCCGATGCCGGCGCGCTCCAGCGCGATCTTCTGTCGCGCGCGCCGCATCAAATCCGTCTCGATAGGCTCCGCTCGGAAAATAAACGTCAGCGTCTGGAGCAAGGCGAGCGTCGTAAGCGTCAAGAGGATAGCTTTGCCGTACTTCATGATAACAAGATCTTCATCGCGAGAATAAAATCCGGGGGCGGATTAATGTACCGCAGGCTTTTTAATTCAACAACCGAACGAGCAGCAGAAGTTCGAGCTCCCGCGTCTGCCAGTCCGAGATCAGCACCGGCTGCTCTGCGTCCCGTTTGGCCGGCGAGAGGCCGGCCACATACGAGGCCACAAGACGCAACCGGGGGGTGATCGCCGCGCCGAGGCCGCCGCGTAAGGCGACATTGACACGCCGGAGTTCGTCGCCTACCGCCACCTCCTGCGACGAGCGCGAGGCCTCGGGCGTCAGGGTCCGGGATTCTTTCTTTGCGCCAACGAGCAGACCTACCTCGGGGCCGGCCAGCACGAAGAGCGGCGATCGACCGAGGTCCAGCCGTAACCACAGGGGGACGGAGACAAAGTGCTGTTTGAGTGTGAAGGTACCTGTGAATTCCTGCGCCGGCGCGCCGACGACAAAGGCCCAGTCGATCTGGCCGGACTGCCGGTTGTAACGCAGTCCGCTCACCACATGTAGCCGTTCCCCCAGCGGCCCATCGATGCCCGAGAGCGGCCATTCCGCAAACACGAGACCCGTGGGAAAAAGCAGCCCAGTGTCCGACCATTCGGGCAGCGGCGCGTCGAGCGCAAGCTGCTGATACGACGCGCCGGCGCCCATCCCCAGACGGGGTTGGGCCGCCAGTTCGGCCGGCAAGGCAGCGGCAAACATCGACATCGCGAGGGTTAGGGCAAAACGCGTGAAACGGGATGGCATGAGGGGAAGGGGGAAGGGGGAAGGGAAAAGGGAAAAGTAAAAAGGGAAAAGGGAAAAGTGGGCTTCGCTGGGCGCATGGGCCAGAGCCGGAACGTGCAAACGGTCAATGAGGCAACGCTTCAACGTTTGCTTTCATCGCGAAAATGGGGCATTGCCGAGATAATTTCGGGGAATACGACAAAGATTCGCGTGTGGCAAGTGTCTGAAATCGATTCTATCTTGCCAGCCCACACCCCCTTTGGTATCGAACCTGCGTTTTACCGCGTCTGTTCACCACGGTTCGTCCATCCATTACCTGGCTTCTTCCGCATGAACTACATCCTCGCGCTCGACCAGGGGACCACCAGTTCCCGGGCCATCCTCTTCACCCACGACGGGAAGATCCTGGGCGTGGCGCAGCAGGAATTCGAACAACATTTCCCTCAGCCGGGGTGGGTCGAACACGATCCGATGGAAATATGGACCTCGCAGCTGGCCGTTGCGCGACAGGTGCTGGCAGAGCAGGGGCTACGGGCCTCCGATGTGGCGGCGATCGGCATCACGAACCAGCGCGAGACCACCGTCGTCTGGAATCGCGCCACGGGGAAACCGCTGTTTAACGCCATCGTGTGGCAGGACCGGCGCACGGCCGGCATCTGCGATACCCTCAAGGCCGGCGGCCATGCGGAGCTGTTTCGCCGGAAGACCGGCCTCGTGGTGGATGCCTATTTCTCGGGCACGAAGGTCCAGTGGATCCTCGACAACGTGCCGGGCGCCCGCGACCTGGCCGGCCGTGGCGAGCTCGCCTTCGGCACGATCGACAGCTGGCTGATCTGGAATCTCACCGGGGGCCGGCGACACGTCACGGACGTGTCGAATGCATCACGCACGTTGATGTACGATATCCGTCGCGGCGAGTGGGACGACGAATTGCTCGGCCTGCTCAACGTGCCGCGTGTGATGCTTCCGGAGGTGCGCTCGTCGAGTGAGGTGTATGGCGAGACGGTCCCTGATCTTCTGGGCGGCGTCATACCGATCGCCGGCGTCGCCGGCGATCAGCAGGCCGCGCTGTTCGGCCAGATGTGCACGACCCCCGGCATGGTGAAAAACACCTACGGCACCGGCTGTTTCATGTTGATGAATACCGGCACCGAGGCCGTGGACTCGAAGAACAACCTGCTGACGACGGTGGCCTGGAAGATCGGCGACCGGACAGAATACGCGCTAGAGGGCAGCATCTTCATCGCCGGCGCCGTCGTGCAATGGCTACGCGACGGCCTGGGGCTGTTTTCATCGTCCGCCGAGGTGGAAGCGCTTGCGGCGCAGGTGGCTGACAATGGCGGGGTCTATCTCGTGCCGGCGTTTGCCGGTCTCGGCGCCCCGCACTGGGATCCGTACGCCCGCGGCACGATCGCCGGCCTCACGCGGGGCACTACCGCCTCCCACATTGCCCGCGCCGCGCTGGAAGGCATCGCCTACCAGGTGGACGACGTGCTTGCCGCCATGGAGGCCGACTCCGGCATCCGTCTCGCCGAACTCCGCGCCGACGGCGGCGCGGCGGCCAACGGGATGCTGATGCAGTTCCAGGCCGATCTGCTCGGCGTGCCGGTCGTCCGCCCCACCATCCTTGAAACAACGGCGCTCGGCGCGGCCTACCTCGCCGGCCTGGCCGTCGGCTACTGGGAGAGCGAAGAAGCCATCGCCGGCCAGTGGCAGGTGGATGCGCGCTTCATCCCCTCGATGCCGGCCGACCGTGTGGAAGCGCTCAAAAAAGGGTGGCGCAAGGCGCTCGAACGTTCGAAAAATTGGGCAACGCCCGACTAAACGGGGGCGTACAGGGGGTGGCCGAACCATCCCGATTGAATGGCCGCGATGTATCGTGGCCCTACGCGCGGGGCTCCACCATCCTTCAAACGGCCACGGCATGCCGTGGCCCTACGGTGGGACCGAACGATCGTTTTTGCCGATTCCCTTTTTCCTTTTCACTTTTGCCTTTTTCCTTCCCATGACTCCATTCCTCGCTGAATTTCTCGGCACGGCCATCCTCCTGCTCCTTGGTGACGGCGTAGTCGCCAACGTGGTGCTCAACGGGACCAAAGGCCACAATTCCGGGTGGATTGTCATTACCTTCGGATGGGCGATGGCCGTATTCACCGGCGTGTTTTGCGTGGCGGCGTACAGCGGCGCGCACCTCAACCCGGCCGTCACGATCGGTCTGGCGATCGCCGGCAATTTCAGCTGGACCGAGGCGCCTTACTTCATTCTGGCGCAGGTACTGGGCGCCGGCTTCGGATCGTTTCTGGTGTGGCTGATCTACCGCGACCACTTCGCCCGCACCGACGACGCGGGCGCGATCCGGGCTGTATTTTGCACCGCGCCGGCCATCCGCAACACCTCCAGCAACCTCGTGTCGGAAATCATCGGTACGTTTGTGTTGGTCTTCGGCGTGTTGTACATGGTGAGCGCGGAAGTCGGCCTCGGCCCTCTCGACGCCCTGCCCGTCGCCCTGCTGGTGCTGGCGATCGGCCTATCGCTGGGTGGGACCACCGGCTACGCCATCAACCCGGCGCGCGACCTCGGCCCACGGATCATGCATGCCTTGCTCCCGATTCCCGGCAAAGGCGGCAGCGATTGGGACTATGCCTGGATTCCCATTGTGGGGCCGATCATCGGCGCCCTGCTAGCGGCAGGCATGTATCGTTTATTGGGGTAGCCGGCCTAACTTCGTTCCGCTCGTTCGGCCCGTTCGCGTTCGATGAGGACGCGGCGCAGGATTTTGCCGGAAGGGACTTTCGGGATCTGGTCGATGAACGTCACCCTGCGGATGCGTTTGTACGGCGCGACGCGTTCCGCCACATAGGCCATGAGGGCCTCATCGGTCAGACGCACGCCGGCTTTCAGGACGACAAAGGCCCGGGGCACTTCGCCGGCCTCTTCATCGGCGCTGGGGATGACCGCCGCGTCCGCCACCTCGGGGTGACTGAGTAGGATAGCCTCCAACTCGGCCGGTGCGATCTGCAGCCCCTTGTACTTGATGAGTTCCTTGACCCGATCGATGACATACAGGTAGCCGTCGGCGTCGAGATATCCGATGTCGCCTGTATGGAGCCATCCCTTCTCGTCCAACATCGCGCGGGTTGCCCCGGGGTTGTTGTGGTAGCCACGCATCACCTGAGGGCCCCGAAGCCAGATCTCGCCTGTTGCGCCGACCGGGAGCAGCTGGCCTGTGGCCGGGTCTGTGATACACGTTTCGGTATTGGGCACCGACGGGCCCACGGACCCCATCTTGTTCGCCACTCCGGGCGAACAAAGGTGCGTGACGGGGCTCGTTTCGGTCAGGCCGTACCCCTGCCGAACGGTGCATCCGAGCCGGTTCTGGCACATCGAAGCGATCCCTTCCGAAAGCGGCGCGGCGCCAGACGTGATATGGCGGAGGCGAGATAGGTCGTACTGATCAACCAGTGGATGTTTGGCCAGCAGGAGGATGATGGGTGGAACGAGGAGGGCGAGCGTGACGCCGTTGTCCTGCAGATGCTGGAGGAAGGCTTCTGGCTCGAACCGGGGCATCGTGACCACCGTCGCGCCGGCGTGGAGGGCGAGCCCCATGATGGCCGTCATCCCGTAGATGTGATAAAACGGCAAGATCCCGATGAGCACCTCGCTGGCATCGATCGGGAGTGCGGCGCGGGTTTGGAGGATATTGGCGACCAGGTTGGCGTGGGTGAGCATGACCCCCTTCGGAAGCCCGGTCGTGCCGCTGGAATACGGAAGAACCACCAGGTCGTTGGCAGGGTCGATGGTCACCACCGGCGCCGGCTCGCGGCTGGCGCGCAGCGTTTCATACGAGATGCCGTTCTCCGCTTCGCCGAGCACGACGATGTGACGCACACGGGTGCCTTTCGCCGCCTTCCAGGCTGTGTCGACCCCGGCCGGATGGGCGACGAGGAATACCGCGCCGGAGTCGACCAGTTGGTAGTGCAGCTCGTCGGGCGTGTAGGTGGGATTGATGGTCGTATTTACCGCCCCGTTCATCGATACGGCAAAAAAGACCACCGCGTATTCCGGCACGTTCGGACTATAGAGGGCCACGACATCGCCCTGGCGCAGTCCGTACGCGTGCAGGCCCGCGGCGACGCGTTCGATGGCGGCGCGGAGAGCGCTGTACGTGAGCGTCCGCCCCGAGGCGCCGTCGATGAGCGCGGGCGCGGCCTCCACCGCGCCGAATCCCTTCATCACAAAGGCGTGGAGCGAGAGCGAGGGTATGGCGATGTCGGGCAACGGGCTGGAGACGATCATGCGGGTCGGGTTGCGTGAAACCATTCCTGACCCTGCATCTTACCCCGAATCCGGGAATGGCGCAAACTCATGCGCCAGATCGATGCTCCCTTTTTGCGTCGGATTTCTGGCTTTTGCCGGCGATGACACGACTATGAGGCGCCCCTTGCACTTCGATCCCGTGGATGTCCTATATTTGAGGCGTCCCAAACCACGAGTATGAAGCGAAATATTGACCTCATGCGCCATATCCTGCTCCATGTGGAGGAGGTGGGTGATCCTGCCGAGCCACTGATCCATGCCCTCTCGCTGGACGACATTGAACAGCCGCTCGTCGATGAACACGTGAAGTTATTACTTGGCGCCGGCCTGCTGGAAGGTGATTGTAAGTACACGACGAATAACCGCATTTTATTTACGGCCATCCGTAGCCTGACTCCACGCGGGTACGATTTCCTCGATAATACCCGGAATCCCAATCTCTGGAATCACATCAAGGAGCGCGTCCAGACGACGACCGGCACCGCGTCATTCGACCTCATCGAAGACCTTGCCCGCCAGCTCGTCGCTGCTGCCCTGAGCCGTCCACGGCAGGGCTGAGCGCTTCGCCGCGATCAGGCTTTTTCTCGCGCTGTTGCACCTTTAATTCGTGGGGCATGCCCATGCCTGTGGAAGAGCAAAGTCTCCCGACCGACACTCCGCGCCGATCACGGTTGGCCAGTTTTGGCTGCCCGCTGTTCATCATCGGCTTCATCCTGCTGTTGATTGTGGTCGCATTATTGCTTTTCTGACCAATACACGGCCTCCGGGATCATTTGCGGCGCGCGTCCGGCAATCCTTGCCGGCGTGCCGGAGCGCTCGCGCGCCACGCATTCTCCCGGCGTCATGCGAATCGCTTTCCTGTGTAATTCTGAGTTTGCGCTCTCTTCCGTCGACCTTCTCGCGCAGGCCGGCGTGCTTGCCGGCGTAGCCTGTTCCGACGGCGCGCCTCACATCGCCGCCCCGCTCGCCTCGCACGCCAACGCCCTCGGCATCCCCTTCGCCGTCATCCGGAAGGCCGAGATCGGCGCCGACCTCGAGGACTGGCTGCTGGCCACCGCCCCGGACGCCGCGCTCGTGCAAACCTTCCCCTACCGCATCCCGGCCGTCGCGCTGAACATCCCGCGCCTCGGATTTTTTAACCTGCACCCCGGCCAGCTACCCGCGTACCGCGGCCCGGACCCCGTCTTCTGGCAGCTCAAACGGCAGGAGGCCGTCGGCGCCGTTACCCTACATCGGATGACGCCGGCGTTCGACGACGGCGAAATTGTCTGCTTCGAGTCCATCCCCATCGGACCCGACGATACCTACGGCGTCCACCAGAGCCTGTTGATCGACGCGGCCCTCCGCTGTATCACGCCGTTCTTGCAGGGCGCCATCAAGGGGACACCGCAGGACGAAGTGGGCGCCGGCTATCAGGGCCGGCCGGCCGCGACGGACCTCACGATCGACTGGACGGCTTGTGACGCCTCCGCCGTCGCCGCGCTGGCCAGAGCGTGTAATCCCACGTATGGCGGCGCGATCATCCTCCTCCGCAATACGATGGTCCGCCTCCTCGAAGCGCAGGCGGTGCCGTTTTCGCCCATCCCCCGTTTGCCGGCCGGCACCGTGATCTCCGCCCAGTCGGGGCGCGGGTTGCTGGTGCTTTGCGCGGGCGGGACGGTCGTCGATCTCACCATCGTCGCCACCGACGAGGGGACGTTCAGCGGCGGTCGATTCGCGGCCTTGTTCGGGATAGAGATCGGGGAGAAGTTTTTACTTCCGGCGTTCGTATCTTGAGCGCGCATCGCAGCATGCCCGCCGGTTGGGCTGCCAGGGCAAGCCGGCGGTAGATTTCCCCTCATTCCAACCCTCTATTCCATGATTCATATCCAGGTGGAGCGCGTGGACGACGCGTTCCATTTCGTAGGCCGCAACGACCGCGGCAACACCGTCCATATGGACACCAGCGTAGAAGACGGCGGCAGCGGACAGGGGGCCGGCCCCATGCAAACCCTCCTGATGGCGCTTGGCGGCTGTAGCGGCATCGATATCGTAGCCATCCTCAAGAAGGGCCGGCAGGAAATTTCCTCTTTCAAGGTCGACTTCGACGCCGAGCGGGCCCAGGGCGAGATTCCTTCCCTCTACACCCGGATCCACGCCCACTTCTCGCTTGAAGGTGATCTTGACCCCGAGAAGGTGCGCCGCGCCATCGAGCTGAGCCTCGACAAGTACTGTTCGGTGGCGAAGACCCTCGAAAAAACGGCCACCATCACCTACTCGTTTTCCGTCAACGCGGTCGACTATGTCTGAGTATCCCCCCCAAGAAACGGGTCCCCGGGAAGCGGCCCCCAAACGAACGCCCCACGAAGAGACCCGCGCCATCCGCACCCAGACCGAACGATCGATCCAGCGGGAGCATGCGACCTCGATCTTCATGACGTCGAGCTTTATGTTCGACGATGCCGAACATGCGCGGGCCCTATTCGCAAAGGAGCAGAGCGGCAACATCTACTCCCGCTACAGCAACCCCAGCGTCGACGAGTTCGTGCTCAAGATGTGCCAGCTGGAAGGAGCGGAGGACGGCATCGCGGTGGCCTCGGGCATGGCGGCGGTATACACCGGGCTGGCCGGCCTCATCAAAAGCGGCGATCATATTCTGGCGTGCCGATCGGTATTCGGCTCTACACACCAGATCCTGACACAGCTGCTCCCCCGCTTCGGTGTCACGCACAGCTACGCACCGATCGAATCACCCGAAGCGTGGGAGTCGCTGTTCCAGCCCACCACCCGCCTGTGTTACATCGAGACTCCCTCGAACCCGGGGCTGGATCTGATCGACATCGAGTGGCTCGCCGGCCTATGCCACGAGCGCGGGGTGTTGTTGTACGTGGATAACATCTTCGCCACGCCCATCCTCCAGAAGCCTATCGCGTTCGGGGCAGACCTCGTGATGCACTCGGCGACCAAATACATCGACGGCCAGGGCCGCGGCATCGGCGGGGTGATCCTCGGGCGGGCCGAGGTGATCGAGCCGATCCGGTTTTTCGCGCGGCACACCGGGCCGTCGCTCTCGCCGTTTAACGCCTGGATGTTCAGCAAAAGCCTCGAGACGCTGGCCGTTCGCATGGAGCGGCATGGGAAAAATGCACTTGCCCTCGCCGAATTCCTGGAGACGCATCCGCGTGTCGACTTCGTCAAATACCCCTTTCTCCCCAGCCACCCGCAGTACGCCCTCGCGCGCCGGCAGATGAAAGGCGGCGGCGGCGTGGTCACGTTTGGGGTCAAGGGCGGCCTGGAGCAGGGCCGGCGCTTCCTGGATGCGCTGGAGATGTGCTCGCTTTCGGCCAATCTGGGTGACACCCGGACCATCGCCACCCACCCCGCCAGCACCACGCACAGCTCGCTGAGCGAAGAAGATCGCCAGGCCGTTGGCATTTTACCCGGGCTTGTGCGAATTTCGGTCGGACTCGAACACATCGACGACATCGTCGCCGATATCGACCAGGCGCTGAACCACAGCGCCTGATTCCACCTTCGTCCGCACCATCCTCATGCAACTCGCCACGATAGACTGGGCGATCGTATTCGCTTTTTTTGCCTTTTCCTTGATCGTAGGGCTCTGGGCTTCGCGAAGGGGGGGCTCGAATACGACCGAGTATTTCTTGTCCGGCCGGAGCATGCCCTGGTGGCTGCTCGGCGTTTCGATGGTCGCCACGACGTTCTCGTCGGACACCCCCAACCTGGTCACGAACCTTGTGCGAGTGGACGGCGTCGCCGGCAACTGGGGGTGGTGGGCGTTTTTGCTTACGGGGATGTTGACCGTGTTCGTCTACGCCAAGCTCTGGCGGCGTTCGGAGGTGATGACGGATATCGAGTTTTACGAATTGCGGTACAGCGGCAAGGCGGCGGCGTTTCTGCGTGGATTCCGGGCGCTGTATCTGGGGTTGATCTTTAACGTGGTCGTGATGGGCTCCGTCGCGCTCGCCGGCATCAAATTCGGGGAGATCATCCTCGGATGGCCGGGCTGGTTGACGCTGACGCTTGCCGGCTCGATCACCCTGGCGTACAGCACAATCGGCGGGCTGCGCGCGGTAATCATCACCGACTTCGTCCAGTTTGCCATCGCCATGGTCGGGTCGATCTGGGCGTGTGTGTACATCCTGGGCCTAGAAGAAGTCGGAGGCCTGACGAACCTCCTGCAAAACGACGCTGTGGCGAGCCGGCTCAGCCTCCTGCCCGATTTTTCAAATCCGGACGCGTGGGTGCCCATCCTATTCGTGCCACTGGCCGTACAGTGGTGGGCCTCGTACTACCCCGGCGCCGAGCCGGGTGGCGGCGGCTATATCGCCCAACGGATTTTCTCGGCGAAGAACGAGAAACACGCCATGACGGCGACGCTGTTTTTTAACGCCGCTCACTTCGCGCTCCGTCCCTGGCCATGGATCCTCATCGCGCTGGCGT
The DNA here is from genome assembly GCA_034439735.1 of Rhodothermales bacterium. NCBI lineage: Bacteria > Pseudomonadati > Rhodothermota > Rhodothermia > Rhodothermales > Rhodothermales bacterium. The sequence continues at coordinate 28,567 of JAWXAX010000117.1, forward strand.
CGCTGGTGGTTTTCCCGAATCTGTCGGACATCCAGACGGCCTTCCCGAATCTGCCGGCGGACAAGCTGGGGCACGACGTGGCCTACCCGGCCATGTTGACTTTCCTCCCCCCCGGCCTGCTGGGCCTGGTGGCCGCCTCCCTCATCGCGGCGTTTATGTCGACCATGTCGACCCAGCTCAACCTGGGCGCCTCGTACCTGGTGAACGACTTTTACCAGCGGTTCATCCGCCCGGACGCCTCGCAAAAACAGCTCGTCTGGGCCGGCCGACTCTTCACCGTACTCTCGACATTCCTCGGCCTCGGCCTGGGCCTGATGCTGACGGACGCCGGCCAGGCGTTCAGCCTGCTGTTGCTGCTCGGCGCCGGCACGGGGCTCATCTACATCCTGCGCTGGTTCTGGTGGCGGATCAACGCCTATACCGAGATCGTCGCCATGGTTTCGTCGATGCTCATTGCCGGCTACCTCACGTTTGTGCACGACGGCCTGGGCTTTCTACCCCTGTCGGCCTCCGCGAAGGTGGTCGTAGGCGCCCTGCTCACGACGATCACGTGGGTCGTGGCGACCTTCTTCACGCCCCCCGACGACGACGCCACCCTGCGCGCCTTCTATCGCCGCATCAAGCCCGGTGGCAACGGCTGGGATGCGGTGCTGGACCGGGCGCGAGCGGACGGAGATGTTATTCAGAAGGAGTCTGGCCGGCTACCGCTCGAACTGCTGGGCATGGTGCTGGGCATCGCGGCCGTCTACGCGGCCTTGTTTACGACGGGATTTGTGCTGTATGGGGAGATGGGTTCCGCCCTTATCGCCGGGCTCGTCTGTATCACCAGCGTAGTCGGCCTCATCCGCGTCTTCCCTCGTTTGACGTTTTCATGAGGTCGCGGATCGCCGGCGCGCCCGGCCGAGTGACAAAAACGCCGGCCCCGACGCGGTCTGGGAACGCGGTCCGGTAGGCATCCAGCCAGTGTTGGGCCAACGCGTCGGCGCGGTCGGCGGTGGTCAGCGCCCAGACGGCGCCGCCGAAGCCCGCGCCGAAGGCCGAGGCCGCGATAGCCCCGCCGGCGCGAGCGAGCCGGGCGAGGGTGATGGTTTCCGGGGTCTGGTTGCCCAGCCAGGCCTCGGCGAGGGCCTGGGACCGGTCCGTGATGCGTCCGAGCGCCTCCCAGTCGCCGCCCTGCATGGCCTCGAACGCGGCGGGCACGAGTTGGGTGTGCTCGGAGAAAAAGTGTCGATAGCGGCGCAGCAGGTCGGGCTCCGGCGCCAACAGGGCTTCCATAGCCGCCGGCGAGAAGCCGGGTGTTTCGACGATGTCGCGCAGGCGGCCGCCCGTACCGGGATACCGGTCGCGCCATCGTTCCGCGACCTGGCCGGCCTGCCGGCTGGCGCGGTTGTAGTCTGCCATAGCCGCACCCGTTTTTCGGGCGGGCACGCCGGAAGTCGCGACGACAAAAAGCATTTCTGGAGGGAGGAAAACCGCGCCGCGCCGTTGCGTTGGCGCGTACTGGAATCGGACGACGGCGCCCGGTTCGCTGCACAGGATGGCCGCGTGATCCTGGCTTCCGCCGAACGTCCCGACCCCCGCCTCGCCGGCCAGTGACCTGTAGGTCTGTCCGTTTTCGACGTGGCCGAGGTAATCCGCGAGGTCGATTCGCGAGGCGATTGCCCCTTGGTAGCTGAGATCGGCTTCGAGCCCCCAGGCATCGGCCAGGGCGAGGAAGCAGCCGACCATGAAGGCGCTCGAGCTGCTGAGGCCGGCGTCGGGCGGAAGGGTGCTGGCGAAGGCGATTCGGAGCCCGCCGGCCCGCGATCCGAAGTTGGCGGCGGCTCGGCGATAGACGGTCTCCGGGTACCGGGCCCAGTCGGGCATGTCCGCCTGAGATTCAACGGCTCTACCAGGCGTCGCCGACTCTCCGCGAGCCGCATCGATGAGGAGGAAGCCGCTCTCTTCCGTGCGAGCCGCCAGCAGGCAGAACCCGCGTTCGACGGTGCACACGAGGCTGTCGCCGCCGGCATAGTCCGTATGCTTGCCTAACAACTCGATGCGGCCCGGGACGAAATAGGCGCGTACTTCGGATGGAGCCGGAGGGCCGCCGGCCTGGAGGACATGAGCGAGCTGGTCGAACACCGGCGCGTGGCGATTGGCGCCAGAATCGGAGAGGCCGGCGCGGCGCAGCGGCGAAGAAAAATCGTGGGTAGCGGCGAATTTCGCGAAGGTGCCCATGCGATCGTTTAAGTGCGGGAAAAAGGGGCCGATACAGACCATGGGTACCTTACCCACGCCCCACGCTAGGCGCTTCTCCACGGACGATTCCGAGCTCGTCGCAGATCCCATGACCTATGGAAAGTACGATTGCCGGCATCACCCTGGCGATGGTTGCTCCAGCTTGTTCATCGTATCCGAATGTAAACCCAACCTGTAACGATCCTGCCCCCTGGCCGGCCCGCGCTTAAGCCCGCCCGAATTCGGCCGATACTCATGCTGTGTTGTGCGCCCGCCGACGAAGCGGGCGCTTCCGCCTCCTCCCCATCTGCCTTAGCCTATGAATCTGTCCATCGACCCCATGGGCTCGCCGATCGACGAGTCCGCCGCGGCCCGGCGAAGATCGAGCCTCGAGACCGTTATCCAGCGCATCGCGAAGAGCCTGCCCGATCCTACCGCGATGCGATCGGACGTGCTCACCCTCCGTTCCAACGCCCAGTCCCCACCCGCTCAGGCCGTATCGCAGGAAGCGCCGGCCCGGCTGGATGAGAGCGCACTGCGCACGAAGACCTTCCTGGCCACCGAAGCCATCCGGGGGGACCGATCGGCCGCGAGTTCACATGCGCCCGAGGTCCTGCAGTCGTTCATGCAATCGCGTAAAGCGACCTGAGCATATCCATCCTTCCCACCCTGTCCCTTCATGACCCCGCCGGCCGGTGGCGAGACCTGCCGGCGGGGTCCTCCTAGTGACTGCCCATGACGCCCTACAGTACTGCTGCCCAGGCCTATCAGACCGGCCGAACGATCGGCGCGCACCCGATCGATCTGATTGTCATGACGTATAATGAAGCGCTGGCCGGCTGTTTCGAGCGTAACGCCGGCCGAGCCCGCGAGGCCATCGTGGCGCTCAAGCAAAGCCTCGACCATGCGATGCATACCAGTCTGTCGATGCATCTGGAGCATATCTACGACCATTGTTTGTACCTCGTCCATAGACAACATTTCGATCAGAGCGCGCTGCTGCTCACCGAGATCCGGGATGCCTGGCGGGAGGCGCGGCAGAATCAGCAGGATTAGCGATTAATGCGAATCAGGAGTTGAAAAGGTAACCAACGGTCCCTCCTACTCGGTTCGTCATCCCCGACCCCGATCGGGAATCCATAGAAAAGTTGAGAATAGCTCACTTGGTGTTCCTTGCTTGCAACTTCGCCATCTCGGATCGTCATTCCCGACCCCGATCGGGGATCCATTGAAGCATGAAAATGCAGCATATGCGTCATTAAGGGCGATAGTAGCACACCCGAAGTACCCGAAACGAAGCTTGAATAGGTTGGTGCTCCTGTTTTCCTTTAGCCCCCATGAGGCCCGGCTGAATCCGATCAGCCGCCTATGGATCCCCATCAAGTTGGGGAGGACGAGGAAAGGGGGAAAGCCAGTCAGATTTATTCATTTGATACGGCCTCAACTCCTGATTCGCATGATTAGTAAGTGATGATGTTACGCAGCAAAGCACGCATGTCACGCTGAGCCTCGCGAAGCGTCTTTTTAAAACGCGATTCTGCGTTAAAAAACGCCATCGACGCGTCTTAGAAAGGTCCTTCACTGCGTTCAGGATGACCTTCGCGCTGTGTGCGCGTAACGTCAGTTAGTAATTAGCGATTGGCGATTGGCGAAGTAGATTCTTATTCTTGAAGATTGCTACACATAAAACCTTCGCCTCATGCTTTCGACGTGCTACTCGTTTTCTCGCCTTTCCACCGCCTGTCTTCTGGCGCTGTGCCTCGCATCTGTCCCTGCCGTCCGCGCCCAGACCCTTCCTTCGCCCGACATCCAGATCGCCGGCGCCGTATCCCCGCTGCCGGAGAACCTCAAGGCGGGCGCCACGGTCCTGGGGTACGACGCCTCAAAAGCCCTCGTTACCCTGCGCGAGGGCAATAATGAGATGATCTGCCTGGCGGACAATCCGTTTGACGACCGCTTCCAGGCCGCGTGTTACGCCGCCTCGCTCGAACCCTTCATGGCGCGCGGCCGGCAGTTGGTCGCCGAGGGGGCGGACCGCGGTGTCAGCCGCGACCTCCGTTTGAAAGAGATCGAAGCCGGCACCCTGAAGATGCCCGAGGCCCCCGCCGCCCTCTACCAGCTCTTCGGCCAGGCCGACAGCTTCAATCTCGCCACCGGCGAGCTGACCAACGTGCGGCCCCTCTACGTGATGTACATCCCCTACGCCACAACCGAAACGACCGGCCTCTCCACCGAGCCGCCGATGCCCGGGGCCCCCTGGCTTATGGACGCCGGCCTGCCCTGGGCCCACATTATGTATTCGCCCGCGCAGTCGGGGAATTGAAGTGCCATGCTGTCGGACGGACACGACGTGGTTGAGCGGCGCGCCATGCTGTCGGACGGACACGACGAGGTTGAGCGGCGCGCCATGCTGTCGGACGGACACGACGAGGTTGAGCGGCGCGCCATGCTGTCGGACGGACACGATGTATCGTGTCCCTACGACGGGCGACGCCATCATCGTTAATCGCTCATCGTTTAATCGCTACTCGCTAATCCCATGCGTCCCTATGTGATCGCCGAGGCCACCTGGAAAACCGTCCGCGAAACCCCGTACGAGGTGATCGTGCTGCCCTGGGGCGCCACCGAGGCGCACAATTACCACCTTCCATACGCGACGGACAACATCCAGAACGACGCCGTCGCGGCCGAGGCGGCGCGGCTGGCCTGGGAGCAGGGCGCGCGGGTCGGCGTGTTGCCGAATATCCCTTTCGGGGTAAATACCGGGCAGCTGGATATCAAGCTGGACATCAACATGAACCCCAGCACGCAGTTTTCCGTGCTGCGCGATGTGGTTGATGCATTGTCTCGGCAGGGCATCCCTAAACTGTTGGTACTCAACGGCCATGGAGGGAACGATTTCAAGCAGATGCTGCGCGAACTACAGCCGCAGTTCCCTGGGATTTTTCTGTGCACGTTGAACTGGTACACGGCCGAGCCCTGGACGCCGTACTTCGAAGACATGGGCGACCACGCCGGCGAACTCGAGACGAGCGTGATGCTTCACCTCGTTCCGCACCTCGTACGCCCCCTCGCCGAAGCCGGCGACGGCGCCCAGCACCCTTTCAAGATCCGTGCGCTGCGCGAAAAGTGGGCCTGGGCGCAGCGGGACTGGCTGAAGGCCACCGACGACACGGGCGCCGGCAACCCCGCGAAGGCGACGACCGAGAAAGGGGCGGCGTATTTCAAGGCCGCCACGGAGCGTATCGCGGGATTTCTGGTGGAGTTGGCGGAGGCGGATCCGGCGGATATGTATGAGTGACGTTACACGATAGTACGTTGCACGTTATGCGTTCGGCCTGAAAAGGCGCTAAGTTGCCTGAAAACGGAGGCGGTACTTTCAGATACACAACGAAAAAACGTTCAACGCGAAACGTCACATCGTATGAATCCATCCAAGCGGACGTTTTTTATCACGGGAGGAGGCTCGGGCCTCGGGGCGGCGACGGCGGAGGTGTTGGTCGAGGCCGGCGCGAACGTCGTTCTGGCGGACATCAACCCGAACGCCGGCGTCGAGGCCGAGGCGCGGTTGGGGGCGCAGGCGTTGTTCGTCCGAACCGATGTAGCGGATGAAGCCAGCGTCCAGGCGGCCATCGCGGCGGGCATCGCCCGGTTTGGCGGGCTTCATGGCACGGTGAATTGCGCCGGCGTCGCCATCGCCCAGAAGACCCTAGGGAAAGACGGTCCACACGACCTCGCCTCGTTCACGCGCGTCATCCAGGTCAATCTGATCGGGACGTTTAACGTGATTCGGCTGACGGCTGCCGTCATGGCCAGCAACGAGCCCAACGAGGAGGGTGAGCGCGGGGTGATCGTCAACACCGCCTCCGTCGCCGCGTTCGATGGGCAGATGGGGCAGGTGGCCTACTCGGCGTCCAAGGGGGGCATCGTGGGGATGACGCTGCCGATCGCGCGCGATCTGGCGCGGAGCGGAATCCGGGTAATGACCATCGCGCCAGGGTTGTTCGACACCCCGTTGCTGGCCGGCCTCCCCGAAAAAGCGCGGCAGTCGCTCGGTGAACAGGTGCCGTTTCCCTCGCGTCTCGGCCGGCCCATTGAATACGGCCGGCTGGCGCGGCACATCATCGAAAACCCGATGCTGAATGGCGAAGTGATCCGCCTCGACGGCGCGATCCGGATGGCGCCCCGGTGAGCCTCTATCGCCCCTGGGGCATCGAGACATGCAGATGGTCCGCCGTGCCTACGTGGCGGAGTGTGTTGAAGCCCATGGCCCAGAAATAAAGCCGTACCAGCCCGTTTCGGATCTCCGATCTCCCCGTGGTGCGGATGTCCACAGCCTTCACGTAGCCGCCTGGCTGTTTATAATGGAGCGACTGTTCGCGGACCGGCAGCCCCATCTTCTTGTAGTCTGCCGGCGTCCGTCCGGCGTCGGTCACCACCAGATCCCGGTTCACGAGCACCAGCGTGCTGGTGGCCACTCGAAGGATAGGGTGGAGCGATCGATAGGTGGCGCGGACGGCCTCTGACTTCACATTGGAGCTCGAGATATACATGATCGAGTAGCCGCTGTACAGGACGACGATGAGGAGCATCGTCTTAAACATCCGGCCCGACAACTGCCAGGTCCCGAACCACCGCCGGCGCAGGTAGGCCGTATACCCCACGAGGACGATGCCTGTGACGACGATCCCGCAGGCGAGGGCGACCCACGTGTTCATCTGCTGCTCGAGATAGAGGTACAGGGAGGTACGGACCAGCAGGATAAACGGCATGGCCACGACAAAAAAAACGGCGGCCATTCCGCCGAAGAATCGGCTAGACCAACTTCGGTGGCGACGGCGAGTGGGTTCGGTAGCGGTTTCGGGCATGGCGCTGGATGAAGGATGGCAGGCTCTCGTCGTCTTGTGTTCGGCGTCGGGCGCGTGAGGTTGCACCGGTCCCGTCGCTGATTGACCCGCGGAACATCAACGGCCTTCGGACTGTCGCTTCTTGAGATGCTCCACTACGCCGGCCTGCTCGTTCCGTTCTACCCCCCGCCTTATGTTTTTCCGACTGCTCCTACTTTTTATCGTGCTCCCCATCGTGGAGCTTGCCCTGCTGATTGAACTCGGCCGGCGGATCGGCTTCTGGCCGACCATGGGAATCGTCGTAGTGACGGGGATCCTGGGCAGTACGCTGGCGCGCCGGCAGGGCCTGGCCGTGTGGCGGCAATTCAACCAGCGGCTGCAGCAGGGACAACTGCCCGGGACGGAGCTTGTCGATGGTATCATCATCCTCCTCTCCGCCACGTTCTTACTCACGCCCGGCATCATCACCGATGTCCTTGGCTTGATCGGACTCCTTCCGTTTTCTCGTGCGCTGATCCGGCGGGGCGTGCTGGGGTATCTGGGGCGCCGGCAGGCGTCCGGTGCGCTCCGCTTTCATGTCGATATTCAGGGCGCCGCCTTTCGCCGCCCTCCCGAACCACCCTCCGCGCCGGATGTACTCGAATGGCAGGGCACCCCGCGCGAACGGCCGAGCAGTACTGAATAATGTGTGGGTAGGCACTCGCCGGGATCCCCCTCAGCTATTTACAAACGAATACTCTTCGCCGTTCGGCGATACATGAAAGCTGCGGAAGCCGGCGCCGTTGAGCGCCAGCACGGCCCGCCGCGTTCGCTCGGGATGCAGGCCATCGAACCGGTGATGAAATTCCACCAGCAGCTGTCCGATAGGTATACGCGCCGCGATCAGGTCGCCGATAACGTCGTATTCCGCCCCTTCGATGTCAAGTTTCAGCAGATCGATGCGGTCGTGCCCGAGCATCTGCATGAGGGTCGTCAGCCGTCGCACGGGCACTTCGATAGCCTGGTCGGTGGTATGGCTGGCCTGTAGGACCGAGTGGGAGATCCACTCCGGATTTTTGTGCGCAAAAAAGGCCGTCGTTCCATCCTGATTGCCCAGGGCGTAGGGATGGAAGATAAACGCCGCCGGCAGGTGCTGGCGGGCCAACCAGTCGCGCGAGGCCGGGGTGGGGTCGAAGGCATGCACCACGGCGCCGATTCGCTCGATGAGCGCCAGATCAAACGAGATATCGTCCCCGACGCCAACGGAATAGATGACGCTGTCGCGCTTCAAGGTGCCCACGAAGGTGGCCCAAGCGCCGTAGTTCGAGCCCGGCCGGCCCCCGAGATGCGTCACAGGCCGCCGCACCTGGGTCGTATGGAAGTAGTCTTTTCCGACGGCCGACTTCAGCATCCAGCGACCACGGCGGAGTATGTTCTTGATGGATTCGCGCATACACGGTGGGAAGGATTCACGTCCACACGGCCGGCCTCAACGGCTCGCAGCGACCTGCGGAGAAGCGCCGCAATGTACGGCTCGCGGGCATTGGATGCACACCTGCCGACGTCGGGTAGATATTATCCCGCCACGTTACGCTACTACCGACCGCTTGCGCTAAAAACCCGGCCCATCCCACATTTTGCCCCTGTCGTGTCGGTATTCTCCCTGGCACACCTCTTGTCTATCGACGAATCGACCCCTAGAGATCCTCCGGCTCTGCCCCCCAGATCCGGCCCCCCCGATAAGTCAGGAGACGCTCTATGAAAAAGCCTTCCCTTTCCTCCCGCTGGCTCGGAATCATGATTCTCGGCCTGCTCTTTTTCAGCCCCTCGCTGCTTCAGGGGTGCGACGCCATGATTGGTGACGACCCCAATGGCACCGAGCCGGACGCCCTGGTAGCGTCCGTACCCGTCGAAGGAGATGGGCTGCGTCACGCCCATCTACTGGATAAAGCGCGTACGAAAGCCACCGGCGCTGGCAAGGTGGCCGGCGAAGCCACCCTCAACCTGGTGCTGGGCATGGCCACCTACGAGGCGAACGGCATCACGCCTCGCATTGTGAATAAGTTCGACGTCACGAACCGTCTCTTAAACAAGTTTGGCGAAGGGATCACGATTAAGTCCGAGATATCCACCGCGCTCGACGCCCTGACGCTGACGCTGAACGAAAGCCAGCTGGACTCGCTACTGGCCCTGATCGAAAGCGACCCCGACCTCTCGTGGCTGGAACCGGATCCCCTGCTTGGCAACGAGCTGGCTGAAGGCACGACGGCGCGCGTGAAACGCCGGCAGAACGCCTCGTGGAGCATCGCCCACATCGGCGCTGAGAAGGCGCCGGTGCCGCTGGACGCCAGCCGGCTCCGCGTGTATGTCGTGGATACCGGCGTCAACCCGATCAGCGACCTGAACCTCGTGGGCTCAGTCGACTTCACCCCGTACATGGAGCTCCGCGTGCCGGGGGTCGATGGATTCGAGGGGATGCGGACGATGAACCCGAACCGGGACCGGCCCGATAGCCTGGGCCACGGCACGCACATCGCCGGCATCATCGGTGCATTGAATAACGATGGGGGCGTCCTCGGCGTCTTCCCGGGCGTGGCGATTTCCAGCATCAAAGTGATGAACAGCGCCGGCGTGACGGACATGACCGTGCTCCTGAAGGCCGTGGATTACATCATGGAGGAGAAACTGGCCAACCCGGACCTCCAGATCGTCGTGAACATGAGCCTCGGGGCGGACCTCGAGTCCCGCGAGATGAGCGCGCTCGACATGGCGATCCGCAAATCGATCGGCATCGGCATCGTGTACGTGACGGCCGCCGGCAACGACGGGCGGGACGCGATCACGTATTCGCCGGCGCACGTCCCCGAGGCCATCACGGTGGGCGCCTACGACCAGAGTGACCGGTTCGCCGCCTATTCCAACTACGGTTCGACGATCGACCTGCTGGCGCCCGGTACCGATATCCTCTCGCTCTCCGCCTTTGGCAGCGACGTGCTGATGCTCTCGAGCGGCACGTCGATGGCCGCTCCGCATGTGGCCGCCATGGCGGCCCGCTACCTGACGCTGAATCCCGGCCAGTCGGCCGCCCAGGTCCAGACGGAACTGATGAGCCGCGCCACGTACGGCATCCTGAGCGTGCCGGCCGGCACGACGGGCGCGGCTGTATCGGCCAGGTGACACACCCCCCTAACCCCCCTGAAATACAATGACTTCCCCCCATACACCCAGAAGATGGTACATGGCTGCCATCATCGCCGCCCTCTTCCTCAGCCCCGCCATCCTGCAGGGCTGCGAGATGGTCGGCGCGAACGATCCGGCGGAGACGCTGACCGATTCCTCCTCGCCCATGGCTGCCCCGACGAGCGAGATCTATCCTAAACTTCGGCATCCACAACTGCTTGATGACGCACGCCGTGCAGGGTCTGGCGCCGCAGGTAAGCTGGAGGGCGAATCCGTAAACCTTGTCCTTGGCCTTGCCATGTACGAGGCAGACGGCGTTACGCGCCGTCTGTTGGATCGGTACGGGATCACCTCGAGACTGCTGAACCGGTATGGCGACCTGATCCGGATCAAGGTTTCCGTGGATACGATCACGGATGCCCTCACGGTCTCGATCGACGGATCGATCTACGACACCTTCCTCACGGATATGGAGAGCGACCCGGATATCGCGTGGGTCGAACCCGACTTCGTGATTAACACCAGCGAACTGGGCACTACCTCGGGCGCCAAATACGACAAACAAATCACCCCATGGGGCATTAGCCGGGTAGCCGCGTTGACGAACGAAACGTTTTCCGAGTCGTTTTTGATGGACTACCTCGTCGAAGAGCCTGTTTCGGTGTATATCCTAGATTCGGGTGTACTGAGCGCTCCGTTCATCAACGACCTGGCCGTGGTTGAGCAGAAGGACTTCACCATGTTGTTCGCCAACCGCGATCAGCAGTACTGGGACGATGATGAGGCGACTACGGGGACCGGCTTCGACCCGGGGACGTCCGGCAATCCGGCGGATGAGTCGGGTCACGGGACGCACATCGCCGGCGTAGTAGGCGCTATGAAGAACATCCACGGCGTCGTGGGCGTGGCGCCGATGGCTCGCATTCATAGTCTGAAAGTGCTGACGGCCGAAGGGCAAACCGACGTCACCACGATGCTGGCGGCGGTCGAGTATGTCACCCGTGCCAAACTGGCGTCGCCTTCGACCCCAATGGTCGTCAACATCAGCCTCGGCATGGACATCGGCACGAAGGCGTACAACGTGCTGGACGAGGCGATCGCGGCGTCTATCCGGGCCGGCATCGTCTATGTCGTCTCCGCCGGCAACAGCGGCAAGGATGCTTCGACGTTCTCGCCGGCTCACGTGAGCGGTGCGATCACGGTCGGCTCGTACAACGTCTACAACCAGTTCTCGCGGTTCTCCAACCATGGGGCCGGCGTAGACGTTCTGGCGCCGGGCGAGGAAATCATCTCCCTGACCCATCGGGTGGATGAGATCTACGCCTACGAAAGCATCCTCGCCAGCGGCACGTCGTTCGCCGCGCCCCACGTAACGGGCGCCGTGGTGCGCTACCTGGGCAGCAATCCATCGGCCTCGCCGGAGGCCGTGGCAAAGTACCTGGTTAGGAACGGCAAGTCGGTGATATCCGGCCAGCCGACAGGTACGACGAATAAATCCGTCAGCCTGGAGAAGCTGCTCGGCACCTCGTCAACGACCGCGCCGGCTACGAGTTCGACGTCCACGACCACGAAAAGCACTTCGACAAAGTTAGCACAATAACCCCTTCGTCGCCGATCTGAACTCCATCCCAACCGGCGGCGATGCCGACCCATGGCAAACGAAACCAGGCCGAAAGGCCTGGTTTCGTTTTATTCGGGGGTGAGCAGGATGGCCATCACCCGTTAAGCTTTGCCCCGGCCGGCCGATCATGGAAACATACCTATGGATTAGCAGCCCAACGCCCTACGTGTCCTTTCTACGGCCCATACCCTTCTATACGCTGTTCGCCGTCCTGGTCGCCCTGTCGGGGTTGTCCGCCGGCGCCTCGCGGGCGCAGCAGACCCTGCGACTGGACCCGGACCGATCGATCGCCCAGTACGTATTCGATTCCTGGCAGGTAGACGATGGCCTGCCCCAGAGTTCCGTCACGGCGATTGCACAGACACCGGACGGCTTCCTGTGGCTCGCAACCGACGAGGGGCTTGTGCGCTTCGATGGGGTCGCGTTTCAGACCTTCGACAAGAGCACGGAGGAAGCCTTTCTGATCAACGATGTCGTCGCGATGACGGTCGGCCAGGACGGCGTGTTATGGATCGGGGCGCGCGGCGGCGGCCTTCTGCGTTACGACGGCGCCTTCACCCGCTTCGACGACACCAACGGTCTCACCAGCAACTACGTTACCGCGCTCTACGAGGACCCTGCCGGCGTCCTCTGGATCGGCACGTATGGCGGCGGCCTACTGGCTTTTGAAGATGGCCAGTTCAGAGGATATACAGCCGACGACGGGCTGCCGGGCGAGTTTATCAGCACCATCGCCCAGGATGCACGGGGCACCCTCATCGTGGGCACCGAAACCGGGATCGTACGCCTGGACACCAATCGATTCGTACCAGACAACCGCCCGGGTGCTCCCACCGGACTGATCAGTACCCTGTACAGCGCGCCAGACGGCCGGCTCTGGGCGGCGACGAGCGAGGCGGGCCTATTTTTCCTTGAAGGAAATGTCTGGATCAACCGGAGCGATTCGATCGGACTTCGCGAGGGATATGTCTCCGCATTCCTCACAGATACTGCCGGTAGCCTCTGGCTCGCGGCTACAGGTGGACGTCTTTACCGATTGCGGGACAATGTATTCGAGTCGTTTACTTCAGAGAGTGTTTTCAAATCCAATGACCTGACGTCCCTCTTCCAGGATCGGGAAGGTAGTCTCTGGATCGGCTCACGTTACCGCGGCCTACATCGCCTTCGCGGGAGTAAGTTCACGCCGTTCGGCATGCCGGAGGGGCTACCCAGCGACCGCGCCAACTCGATCTATGAAGCTCCTGACGGCACGCTATGGTTTGGCACCCAAGCCGGCGTTGCTCGCCGGCTACCCGACGGCCGGATCGAGAACTTCAACACATCTACCGGCCTCGGCGGCGATGAAGTGCTTTCCGTCATCGGAAATGCCAACGGGGAGGTGTGGATGGGTTCCAACGGCGGTGGCCTCGCCCGATGGCGCGACGGCCGCATCAGCCGATTCACCACCGAAGACGGGCTGGCGAGCGACAACATCTTCGCCCTGTTTGTCGATTCAAACGACGTGTTGTGGGTTGGCACCGATGCCGGCGTTTCGCGGTATTCGGACGGAGTGTTTACGTTGCTCACAAGCGCCGACGGCCTGTCCAGCGACTTCGTCACCGCCTTCGCGCAGACGCCCGACGGCAGTGTGTGGATCGGGACGTACGACGCCGGCGTGAATCGGTATGCCGACGGCGCCTTGACCACGATCTCCACCGCCGACGGGCTCACGAACAATACGGTGCTTTCGCTCTATGCGGACGCCGCCGGCGCGCTGTGGATCGGCACCTACGGAGGCGGCCTGAACCGTCTTAAGGATGGGGCGATCCACGCCGCCACCCAGCGCCAGGGGTTGTTTAACGACAACGTCTACGTCATCCTTGAAGACGACGAGGAGCGACTCTGGATGACCTGCAACAAGGGCGTCTTCCGGATCGACAAAGCCGGCTTCGACCGCCTCGCCTCGGGCGACACGACGGCCATTGCCTCGGTCGTCTACGACCGCTCCGACGGCCTCCGTAATGCCGAAGGGCTGGGCGGGCAGCAACCGGCTGGCTGGCGCACCCGCGACGGGCGGCTGTGGTTCACGACGGTCGCCGGCGCCGTCGCCATCGATCCCGCGCATATCCCCACCAACCCGATCCCGCCTCCCATCGCCATTACCGGGCTCGATCTGGACGAAAACCCCTACCCCATCGGCGCCTCGCTCACCCTGCCGCCGGGGGGGCATAAACTCCGCTTCGCCTTCACCGCCCCGAGTCTCGTCAACCCGCACCGCGTGCTGTTCCAGTACCGGCTCGCCAGCGCCGACGAGGCCTGGTCCGAGCCCTCATCCCGCCGAGAAGCCTTTTACACCAACCTCCCGCCGGGCGACTACACGCTGGAGGTGATCGCCCGAAATGACGACGGCGTCTGGAATCGCCAGCCGGCGACGCTGTCGTTTTATCACGAACCCTATTTCTATCAGACCCTCTGGTTCAAGCTGCTCTGCCTCGCCGGCCTCGTCGGGCTTGCCTACACAGGATACCGCATCCGCATCCGGCAGATGCAGGCCCGGCAGGAGGAACTAGAGCGAACGGTCGAAGAACGGACACACGACCTCCGCCTCGAGAAAGAACGCACGGAACAGGCGAAAACGGTTATCGAGGCGCAGGCCGACAAGCTACGTGAACTCGATCGGTTCAAGACGCGCTTCTTCGCCAACCTGTCCCACGAGTTCCGGACCCCGCTGACGATGATCATCGGGCCGCTCGAGAACTTGATCTCGGGCGCTTACGGAACCGTGAGCGAGGCCGCCGTGCGCCAGGGCCAGATCATGTTGCGCAACGCCCAGCGGCTGTTGCGGCTCATCAACCAGTTGCTTGACCTTTCGAAGCTCGAAGCCGGCAAGATGGAGTTGCGCTCGCGCGAGCGCAACATTGTCCCATTTGTCGAGGGCGTCGTCTATTCGTGTATCCCCCTGGCCGAGACCAAAAAAATCGCCCTCACCTTCACAAGCAACGTCGAAAAAGTCTCGCTCCACTTCGAGCCCGATAAACTCGAAAAGGTGTTCTTCAACCTCCTCTCGAACGCGCTCAAGTTCACGCCGGCCGAGGGAACGATCGACGTTGCCGTGACTGATCTGCCCGAACCCCGCGAGGACATGCCCGAAGGCGCCGTCGAAGTGCGCGTCCGCGACACCGGCAAAGGGATTCCCGCAAAGGATCTGCCCCACGTATTCGACCGCTTCCACCAGGTCGATGGATCGAACACCCGCGAACATGAAGGCACCGGCATCGGGCTCGCCCTCGTGCAGGAGCTGGTGCTGCTCCATAAAGGCGAGATCGATGTCACGAGTGAGCTGGGCGTCGGGTCGACATTCACCGTCCGCTTCCCGCGTGGAAAATCCCATCTCCAGCCGGACCAGTTCGCGACCGATGAGGACGTTCCGGAGGCGATGCCGGCGCGCGGCGCCCTGACCGAACTGGCCGTCGAAGGCGCCGAACTCGACCATGAGCAGCAGGCCACCCCCGCCGAACAGCCGCTGGCAAAGTCAGACAAAACCATCCTCTGCGTGGAGGACAACCCGGACGTGCGCGAATACGTCGCCGGCATCCTCGAAGCCCAATACCGCGTGATAACGGCTGTCGACGGCATTGACGGGCTCGAAAAAGCCCGGACCCTCTCGCCGGACCTCATCGTCAGCGACGTGATGATGCCGCGGATGGACGGCAACGAGATGTGCCGGCAGATCAAGGACGACCCGGAGCTGAACCACATCCCCATCCTCCTGCTCACCGCCCGTGCCACGAACGACATCCGGATCGAAGGCCTCGAAGCCCGCGCGGACGACTTCCTCGCCAAGCCCTTTAACGCCCGCGAGCTGATGACCCGCGTGGCCAACCTCCTGGCCCTGCGCCAGCAGGCCAAGGAGCTGAAGCGACTCAACGAGAACCTGGAAAAAGAAGTCGCCCGCCAGCTCGACACCATCCTCACCGAGCGTCTGAAATACGAGGAAGAGATCCTCGCCGCCCGGGACGAGGCGGAGCGGTCGTCGCGCCTCAAGTCCAGCATCCTCGACAACGTCAACCACGAATTCCGGACACCGATCGCCGGCATCGTGGGCAGCAGCGATTTGCTGGCCCTCGAAGTGCCGGAGGACCTGAAGGAGTTGGTGGACATCGTAAAAATAAGCGCCGATCGGCTGATGCGCACGCTCAACTCGGTCGTCGAACTCGGCGCCCTGGAGAGCGAAACCTACACGCTGCACGTCTACCCGGCCGACGTGCTCGACGTCCTGGAAGAAGTGCTCGAGACCCAGTTCATGCGGGTGCGTGCCAAAGGGCTGGACCTCCAGTATTCCGTGAACGACGAAGCGCTGCCGGCGATCGTGGACCCGATGGCCCTGCGGCGGGTGTTCGAGTTGCTGATCGACAACGCCATCAAGTTCACCGAAGCCGGTTCCGTCCGCATCGACGTCGAGAGCGACGGCGTCGAGGTGCGTATCCACGTCGCGGACACCGGAGTCGGGATCGATGAAGCCTACCAGCAGCGGGTCTTCGAAGCGTTCGTGCAGGAAAGCGACGGGATGACACGCACGTTCGAGGGCTGCGGCATCGGCCTGACGATCGCCAATCGGATGATCCAGAAGATGAACGGAAGGATTGAGCTCGAGTCTCAGAAAGGCATCGGCAGCACGTTTACCGTCGTGCTTCCGGCGCGGGCCGGCAAGTCGTTGGCACGCACGGATATGGTAATGAATTGATCAGCCGGCGGTACACCCGATCATTCGCGGCTATGTACGGACATGGCATGGTGGTAGCCATATGGTAAAGGGACACGAGGTATCGTGTCCCTGCGGCCCGTCACCCTGAGGTGCTCGCTGACACCGCGCCACGGGTTGTGCTGGAACTCGCCGATCCACGTCCCTTCCATCACATCGACGACTCCCCCGGAGCGGACTCGCGCACAGGCCCCCACAACGCCGCCCCGAGCAGCGCGATTGCAAGAAGGATGGATGTCGTCATACAGATTTCACCACACCATCTTTCACTTTGCATCTTTCACTTTGCATCTTTCACTTTGCATCTTTCACTTTGCATCTTTCACTTTGCCTTTTGCCTTTTACCCTTTGCCTTTACTCATTGTCCCGCAACGCCTTGATATAAGCACCATCCACTCCGTGATTGTGCATATCGATGAGTTGCTCGACGGTGACGTCCTTCAGGCCGGCATCGCGAATTTCGCGGACATAGTCGGCGTCGACGCCATGGCGCTGGAGGCGGATGAGCTCATCGAGCGGCAGATCCAGGCCGGCCTCCTTCATGTCGATGAGATAGTCGCTGTCCACCCCGTATTTGGTCATCGTGATGACGTCGTCGAGCGATATATCGGTGTACCCTTGCTCGCGGAGGTTGTCTAGCAGATCGGTATCGACGCCGTATTTACTGGCATTGATGAGCATGTCCGCCGTGAGATCCTGATAGCCGTAGCGCCCCAGGGCCTCGACCAGGTCTTGATCGACCCCGTATTTACTCATCGTCACCAGTTCCTCGCCGGACAAGTCCGTGTACCCCGCTTCGCGCATGGTCCGGACGAAGTCGACATCCACCCCGTATTTGCTCATCGTGGCATAGTCGCCCAGGGTGAGGTCGGTATACCCCGATTCCTTCATTTCGGTGATAAAGTCCGCGTCGGCGCCGTAGCGACCCAGCATCACGAGGTCCTGGTAGGTGAGATCGCCAAAGCCCATGCGTTTGAGCGACTGGATGAACTCCGTGTCCACCCCGTACTGCCGCAGCCGGATGATCTGTTCGATCGTCAACGAGTCGACCGGCGTTTGTGGGTAGGCCTGTTCTTCATCCCACTCGAATTCAGGCACTTCGAAGTTCATCTCGGGGATCTCGATCACCATCTCGGGGATGTCCACATCAAACGCGGGGATTTTGATCGCAGGCATGACAAAATGAAAGGCCGGCACGTCGACATGTATCTCGGGGATCTCGACGTCGATTTCAGGAATAGTGATTGCAGGGACCTCGATGTCCATGTCCGGGATTTCGATTTCGATCGGGGCCGGCGGCGTGGCCACGCGAGGCGCCCGGGGGGGCCTAGGGGTCGCCTGAGCCATCGTCGCGACAGGCTGAAGGGCGGCGAGCGGCACCACGATGCAGGCCACCAGCATGAGGGTGAGCCACGTCGCCGGACGGTTCTGGTTACGCCGGCGGAACGGGTCCAGGATGGAGAGGAGCCGGCCCTCGAGCTGCGAGCCGCGCGCCATGGAGACGGCCGCCACGGTGGACCACTCCCCGCGGCGCAGCATCCGTGCCGTCTCGAGCAGGGTCTCGGCATAGTGCGAGGCATCCGCGCCCGATACAATCACGATGTCGTCGGCCGAGCGTTCGCGTTCGATCCGCATCTGCCAGGAGGCGAGCCACACGAGCGGGTTGAACCAGTAGATCGCGGTGACGACGTTGGTCATCAACTGGAAAAGGCAGTCGTACCGCTTCACATGCGCCAGTTCGTGCAGGAGGACGGCGTCTTTGCGGGCGTCGCTCCATGTGTCGGCGTCGGCCGGCAAAACGATCACAGGCCGCCATACCCCTACGGCCATCGGGACGGACGTCCAGGTGCTCATCCGCAGCCGCACGAGGCGCTGGACGCCCAGGCGGTGCGCGGCGGATTCGGCCTTAAGATGCCACTCTTCATCGTCCACGTGTGAAGCCCGGCTGACGAGCAAACGCGCGCCGGCGTGGGCCAGCGCCAGGCGTCCGAGCACGACGCATACGCCAAGCGCCCAGACTAAAAAGGCCCACTGCATCCAGTTCAACGACGACGACATCGCCGACCAATTCGCCGCTAGTGACGCATCTGCAGGAGCGGTGGCTGGCGGAAGAGTCAGCGGGGCCGGCGCGGGGAGCGGGTCAAGCGAGCGGACCGCATCAGGAAGCGGAGCAGGCTGCGCGTTGAAGGGGTCCACCCGGAGGGCCTGGTCTACTTCGATTGATGCGGGCAGGACGGCCACCTGCCAGGCCGGCATCAGCGGAGACAGAAAGGGCAGCAGAAAAAGCCCGAGCAGGGCCGAGCACCAGACCATGTACCGCGTCGCGGCGGCGCTGTGGCGCAAGGCGTAGGTGAGCAAGCCGGCCGCCGACAATAGCAGCGTACCCTTCACCAGGATCAGGATCATGTCCGCTAGCCAGGGGCGCACATCGAACGCGAGGAGTGGAAAATCGAGCAAGGATGGCATGTCAGTTATCCTCCTGTTGTTTAGCTTTTTCGATGAGCCCGGCCAGTCGGTCGAGATCGGCTTCGCTCAGTTCGTCCCCCTTCAGATCCAGCAACGCCGCCACCACGCGGTCCGCCGAGCCATTAAAAAAGGCCTGGACCATATAGTTCATGGCGGATTTGCCGGCTTCGTCCGGAGAAATCGTGGCGGTGTAGATATACCGCGCGCCGTCTCGCCGATGGCTCAAATGCCCCTTCTCCTCCAGGATCCGCAACATGGCCCGCACACCGGAATACGTGGGCGGATCCGAAATGCCTTCCATCACCTCGGCGGCCGTAGCCTCCCCGCGCTTGTAGATGAACGACATGATCTGTCGTTCGCGCGCCCCGAGATCCATGGGTGATTTCTTTCGCTTCATGATCGGTTACGTTTTGTCACGGCAGCCTGTCGCGACATGTGCCGGCAACCCCAGCCGGCCCGGTATACATGCTACAATACTAGCACCCTACGCCAAACATACACAGAAGATGCAGGGCCGTCAAGTCTTTCTGCTACAATACTAGCATTTTTTTATCCAACAAAAAAAGGGAGACCCCGCCGGATCGCGGAGCCTCCCTGTCAATCCTTCACCCGGCCGTAGTCAGTTGATGACCGGAGCCTCGTGGCACCCGTCGATCGACGGGTGGATACTCCACTGATTGGCCGGCTGCGTCTGGGCAAGGAGGACCAACGGATCTCGGGTCTGCCCGACGTGAAAACACCAGACATCGAGGATCTGCTTCTTGAACCGCTCGACCAGCGTGGTGTCCGCCTTATCCATGGAGCGGTAGCGGGCGTCGACGACGGGGGTCAGCTTTTGCACGTGGCGGATCGGGTGGATCTCGTTCCAGCCCGAGTGGCCGGCGTCGTAGACCCAGTCTCCCAACACGAGGATGACATCCCCCCCTTCGCCTGTTGCAGGATCGGCGGCCGTCAGTGTGCCGGCGGCCGGGTCATACACGTCATTTAGCTCGCCGTTATGCGTCGCCGCCCATGCAATCGCCACCGCGGCGGCGGTGATGGCGAGCCAGATGGCCGCGGCAATCAGACAGATGGCCCACCCGATCAGGGGGATGGAGCATATGGCCCCGACGATGGGCGCCCCGAACGACATCACCTTCAAGACCGCGCAAACGTCGTGTACGCGGCACCCTTTCACCTCCACATGGAACACCTCCGTATCGGCCGGCAGGTTATCGAATTTCACCGAGACGCCGGCGAAACCGAGCCCCAGATCACCCGACGGCGGTTGTTCGGCCATAAATGGGGCCTGATGCGGATCCGACATCAGCATCTCCGAAAGCGACTCGACCGGTGAATGCGGAGACGGGAGGATGTTCATCGTGAAGTCATCGTCCATCTTCTCGAAACCCGACTTGTCTTGCCCCACCGGAATGATCTCCATGAGTCGACCGATCGTACACGCATCATCCTGAATGCAGATGAGCTTCCCGCCGTGTAAAAAGGCGCACAACTCAAATATCGCCACGACAAATGCCACGCCGGCCACGACGCCGAGCCCGGGGATGGCGATCCCGCCGATGACCATCACCACGATTTCGATGATCGCGAGCGCGCCGGTCAAAATCCCCCAGGCGATCACATTCGTGAGGCCCGTGAAGTTGTCTTTTGTTACGCACTTAAAGTGCTTCCCACAGTTTTTTGCCATTGCCCTACCTCATGCCGTTGGATGATCTAGGAATTCTTCCGAACCGTTAGCGTGACGCCGCCCAACACATCCGTCCCGTGCAGGGCGTTGATGTTGAAGGCCTTCTCGCCACGGAACGCATCAGGCGGATCGATGCGGACGGTAACCTGCTGAGCGGCGCCCGGGGCCAGGCTGAACTGCGCCGGCTCGATCGTCACCGACCAGCCGGCCGGTACGGGAAACGCCGCGATGTCGTGCCGGACCCGGGCCAGCGTCCAGTTGGCCGCCTCTTCGGTGACGGGTATGAACACGTTCTTGCGGTTTTTTTCAGGGTTTTGCCGTTCGCTTTCTTTTTTCTCCGGACGCTTGCGGCAGTCCAGACTCGCCGGGATCGTATAGGTGTCCACGGTCATGCGGATGCGCTTGGGAATCGTATCCTCGTTGCGAACCGGGAAGACAAAAACGGCAGGAGACTGCGCGATGCCCACGTTGGTGTTCTCCTGTCCCATGTTGTTTTTCGGATTCGCGTCGTCAAACCACTCGAGATCCACCTTCAGGCAGTAATGCCCTGCTGTCGCCGGCGTCCGCCAGACCTGTTTTGCGGCCACGGGATGTCCCGGCGCACCCTTGACTGGCAGATCGACGACCGTCGTGCCGATGGGGGTCAACACAGCGCCCACCCCAAAACTCTGGAAGGAAAAGTGAACAGGCAATCCGACCGCCGGCCCATCCAGCGAGTTGTTATAAACGGTGGCGACCACGTCGTATTCCGTGTCAACCTGGAGATCGCTTGACGATACCGGCGAGCCGTTAAAAAAGAGCTGGATATCGGGATTATCCCAGGTGACGGCCAGCCCCTGCTCCATCAGGTACTTCTGCGAGTAGATCAGGGGATCGGCGCGTTTATACACATCGGGGCGGATGACGGCGCATCGCGGGGAGCAGCGCGCCGGCCGTCCCCTCCTCACGTCCCGCAAGTGTTTCCCTCGCCGGCGGACGTCCCGATTCCCTCGGATCATGCCTAAAAATTCCTTGAGCCACAGAAGCACAATTCGGGACAACACGCGTAACAGCCGAGCCGGCAAAGCCGTCAGGGCTTTCGGGTAAAAAAGGATCCTCATCGCAATCACCAGGGTCTGGTTAACGGGTTGGATACAGGCAACAACCGGGCACAGGGGTTCGTCGTTTTACACCCCTCGACGAGAACACGACGAACCCGGTCAACAACGCGCGATCAGGCGCGCGCGTCTCGCTCCGGCCAGGACGCGACGATCAGTTTGTCGACCCGCGACACCACGGCGCTGAAGACATACCAGGTCGCCAGAAAGGCGACACATTCCAGCGTGAAGCTGTGAAACTTGTACAAGAATTCAGCGACGATCAGAGCGAGCGATAACGAGGGCAATTCTACACGGTACTTCTCTCGCACGGTGGCTTGTTTGAGGAAAGAATACATACGCATTACCTCGACATGATGAGAATGGGCGGGGATTGGGAGCGTCCGCGCCTCGAAACGCGCCGGCGCGACGATCCCACGAGGAAAGAAATGAGTACAACCTTCGAATAGACTTATGATACTCCCTGCGCATAACCTATCGCAAGACCGACATCCGGTAGGATAACTGTATCGGACGTCCTATTTTTTAAAGGATTCGCTCGGTCATAGCGCGGTGCGTCGATAACCGACTGGCTCTTCGAACCGGTCGCCGCCTCAACCTGCCCACTCACTGCCATCGCAGCCACCTGATATGCCCATCTACCATCGACTCGGATCCACGCCGGCCAAGCGGCACACCGTCTTCCAGAAATCCTCGGGCGGACTTTATTACGAAGAGCTGTTCGGGACCATCGGGTTCGACGGGATGTCCTCGCTCCTGTACCACGTCCACCGCCCCACAATGGTGAAAGCGGTGGTGGGCAGGACCGATCAGATGCCGAAGGTAGCCGTTGACCACAACCTGCAAGCGCGGCTGTTTAAAGGCTTCCAGGTCTCGCGGCGCGACGACTTCCTCGAGAGCCGGGTGCCGCTGCTCATCAACAGCGACATCCACATCGGCCTCGCCGCCCCGCGCACGTCGATGAGCGATTACTTCTACAAAAACGCCGACGCGGACGAGCTCCTGTTTATCCACGAGGGCTCGGGTACGCTGCTCACGCCGCTGGGGCGGATTCCTTTTAGCGCCGGCGACTACCTCGTCATCCCCCGCGGCACAATCTACCAGGTCGACTTCGCCACGGCGGTCAACCGACTGCTCTACGCGGAATCTTTCCACCCCATCTACACCCCCAAACGCTACCGAAATCACTTCGGCCAGCTCCAGGAGCACGCCCCCTTCTGCGAGCGCGATTACATCCTACCGCGCGACCTGGAGACCCACGACGAGGTCGGGGACTTCATGATCAAGATCAAAAAACAAGGCGTCGTGCACGATGTCGTTTACGCCGCGCACCCCTTTGATGTCGTGGGCTGGGACGGGTACAATTATGCGTACGGGTTTTCGATCCACAACTTCGAGCCCATCACCGGCCGCATCCACCAGCCGCCTCCGGTGCACCAGACCTTCGAGACCCGCGCCTTTGTCGTCTGCTCCTTTTGCCCGCGGCTGTACGACTACCACCCGCAGGCCATCCCCGCACCCTATAACCATTCGAACATCGACTCCGACGAAGTCATCTATTATGTCGATGGAGACTTCATGAGCCGCAACAACATCGAGCGGGGGCACATTACCCTCCACCCGGGCGGCATCCCGCACGGGCCGCACCCCGGGGCGTACGAGCGCAGCATTGGCAAGACCGAGACCGAGGAGCTTGCCGTGATGATCGACACGTTCAAGCCGCTCATGGTCACCGAAAGCGCCCTCGCCCTGGACGATGGCGTCTACTTCCAGTCATGGCTGGACACGCCCAACATCGCCGGCTGACGCCCCGCCCATGCCCGACTCCTGGCTGCCCATCGCCGCGGACTCCGACTTTTCGGTCCACAATCTCCCGTTCGGGATCTTCTCCGCGCCCGGCCGGCCCCGCCGCACCGGCGTGGCCATCGGGGATTGGATTATCGACCTCGCCGCCGGCGAGGCTCGGGGCCTTTTCGCCGGCCTTGGGGTCGATCGGGAGGTTTTTCTCAGCGCCTCGCTCAACCGGTTCATCGCCCTCGGAAAGGCGACCACCTCGGCCGTACGCACCCGCCTCGCCGCGGCCCTCGTCGATCCCGGCTCGCCCCTGCGCGACAGCCAGGCGCTGGTCCCACACGCCAGGGCCACAATACATCTCCCGGTCGCTATTGGCGACTACACGGATTTTTATTCGAGCATCGACCACGCCACCCATGTCGGGACGATGTTTCGCGACCCCGCCAATGCCTTGCTCCCGAACTGGCGGCATCTGCCGGTGGGTTACCATGGCCGGGCCTCTTCGATTGTCGTTAGCGGCACGCCCATCCGCCGGCCGGCCGGCCAGGTGCTGCCCAAAGGGGAGGCCACGCCGGTATTTACCGCCACGAGCAGGCTGGATTTCGAATTGGAGATCGCCTTCGTCATCGGCAAGGACAGCACGCTTGGCGAGCCGATTCCGGTGGGCCAGGCCGAGGACTACATCTTCGGGCTAGTGCTGTTCAACGACTGGTCCGCCCGCGACATCCAGCAATGGGAATACGTCCCGCTTGGGCCGTTCCTCGCCAAGAACTTCGCGTCGTCGATCTCCCCCTGGATCGTGCCGATCGAAGCGCTGGAGCCGTTTCGCGTGGTTGGGCAACCGCAGGAGCCGGCGGTCCTGCCCTACCTGGCGACCACCGGAGCGCGACATCTGGACATCGCGCTCGAAGTAGGCCTGGTGCCGGCCAGCGGGGACGAAACCATCGTCAGCCGCTCGAACGCTCGCCACCTCTACTGGTCGATGACGCAGCAGCTGGCCCATCACACCGTCAACGGATGCAACGTCCGCGTGGGCGACCTCATGGCGTCGGGCACGATCAGCGGCCCCGACGCCGGCTCGTACGGCTCGCTGCTCGAGTTGTCGTGGGCCGGCAGCCGGCCCGTTCCGCTGCGTGGCGGCGGCACGCGGACCTTTCTGGAAGATGGGGACACGGTCACCCTGCGCGGCCATGCCACCCGGGGCGATATCCGCGTCGGGTTTGGCGAGGTGCGCGGGCAGGTGCAGCCGGCCAACCACCCGCTGCTGAAAATGAAATAACAGCCGGCGGGGCGTTGGCAGGGTACGTCGGAGGGGCTGGCGCTGTCTAGGTAAGGAAACGGGGCACGATGCCCCCGCCGCCTTACAGCCCTCCCCGTCATGGTCTCCCGCTACGTCTTGCTCCTCCTCGCCGTCGCCGCGTACGCCACGCCGGCCATTGCACGCCAGGAAGTGTCAGTGGAAGTTCGCCTCGAACCCGCCCAAGCGACAGTCGGCGATGTGGTACGAGTCGCGATGATCGTAGGCGGATTGCCAGCCGGTCAGGTCTTCAGTTTCCAATTTGAGGTGACGGTAGACCCCGCCGTGGCGACGCTGGAAGAGGTTGTCACCGGAGGTACGCGTAGCGAGGGCGCCATCGTCCTGGTTGGCCCCGCCGGCACCGGGCGGGTGCGCGTGGCGGCGGCCGGCACCCGCCCGCTCGAGGGGGATGGGATACTCGTCTACCTGAGCTTGCGCGCCCATCGCGCCGGCGAAAGCCTGATCCAGGTGAGTTCCTTTTTATTTAACGAGGGCGATCCGGCCGCGCGGGCGGTCGATGGGTGGGTGACGGTGTTGGGCCCCACGACGGAAGCCGACTCCCTTCGAGTGACGCTGCCGGACACGACGGCGCGTGCGGGGCACCACATCCGCCTCCCGGTACGCATCGCCCACCCGGGCCGGGGTCTTCTGGCCGTAGCCTTTACGCTCGAGTACGACCCCGGCGCCTTCGAATCGGTCGCGATCGACACCGCCGGCGCCCTCGTCGCTGGCTCCCTCGCCCGCTTCGAGCCCGGCGATCCCGGCGAAGTTCACGGCTTTATCGCCACCGCACGGCCGGTAGCAGTTGCCGGGGATCTGTTTACCGTGGTCGCCCACGCCGGAGCGCATGAAATCAACACCCGGCTCAGGTTCTCCCGGTTCATCGTAAACGAGGGGGATCCGCCGATCGGGTTTCGGGGCGGCCGTGTCGCCATTCGCGCTCGTCCGCCTGGTGATGTCTCGGGCGATGGCCATCTGGACCGGGCCGACGCGGAAATGGTGCTCGACTTCCTGGCCGGCCGCCTCTCCCTGGATGCCATCACCTACGACGCCGCCGACGTGTCCGGCAACGGCCTCGTCTCCCCGTACGACGCCGCGCTCATCCTGCAGGCGGCCGCCGGCCTGCTTCCGTGTTTCCCGGTAGAAATCGGCTGCGATGCCGATAAACGTGTGGGCGAACGTGTGGGCGAACGTGTGGGCGAAAATCCTGGTCGATGGGCCTGGAGCCCTCCCTCGCCCGACCACTCCGGTGATTGGAGGACCCGTCTGATGCTCGACGCCACTAACGCACCCGTTTACAGCGTCGCGATCGCGATGCTACGACCGGGCTCGACCCCGGCGCAGCTAACCCCCGAACTCATCCCGCTTCCCGACGGATGGCAGTCCACCCGATTCATCCGGGGCGATTCACTGCACCTCGTGCTCGCCGGCCCGATGCCCTTACCTCCCGGCGACCTGCTGCTGTTTCCCACACCCCCTCCGGTGGGTGTCGCCGTCGCCCTCAACGACCGACGAGTGATGCCGGAGGCCCCTGCCCCGGTGTCTCCACCAGAACAACCCGCCGTCGACCTCACGCTAGCCTCGACCTTTCCGAATCCATTTTCGCGACACACCACCTTCATATTCCAACTCCCGACAGCCGGCCCGGCCCAATTGACCGTGTACGACCTCCTTGGCCGCGCAGTGGCCCGGCCTCTGGACGGCTGGCTCGAGGCCGGCGAGCACCAGCTCCCCTTCCACCGGGGCGCGCTCGGAGCCGGCGTTTACCTCTATATCCTCGACGCCGGTGGCCAGCGCGTCAGCCGGCGCCTTATTATTCAATAACGGCTTATGAACAGATCGTGGTTCACCGGGTGGCTCATGGCCGGGTGGTTCGTGGGCGGGATGTTCCTCGCACCCTACGTACGGGCGCAGGAATGCCCCACCGGCGTCTGCGCCGCGCCGGAAGGGCGAACCTACTGGGTGGATGCCCACGCCGGCAATGACAACAACCCGGGCACCGAACACCAACCCTGGGCCACCATTTCCCGAAGCACCCGCCCCGGCGTCCTCCAGCCGGGCGACGCGGTCGTGATCCGCGCGGGGACCTACCGCGAGGCCATCCTGCCCTCCACGGGTGGAGCCTCGGGCCGGCCGATTCGTTTCATGGCCCATCCGGGCGAGCGGGTCGTCATCTCCGGAGCCATTCCGCTACCGGGTGTCTGGCAACTCGCCGGCGCCGACTGGGCGCTGCCGTGGCCGTTCCCACCCCTGTGGACACGCCGCGTCCACGACGGCGTCCCGCACGACGACGACGCACGCCGGCGCGATCTGATTATCGTCGACGGTCGCGTCCTCCAACCTGTCTACCGACGCGCCGACCTCCGAGACAGCACCTTCTTCCTCGAAGGCTCACCCGATACCCCCACCACCCTGTATGTGCGGCTGCCCGCCGGGAGCCACCCATCGACCGGGATCTGGGAAACCAGCCGGCTTCCCCATCTTTTCCGAACCTCGGCGAACGAAATCGGCTGCCTGGCCGGCGAAGCGCTAAGCTACTTTCACCTCTCCGGTCTCCTCTTCGAGCATGTCGCCAACGAGGCCCAACAGGGCGCCGTGTGTATCGGCGGCGAGGAATCGGTTCTGGAGCGTGTGACCGTGCGTTGGACTAACGGCGCCGGCGTACTCGTTTCGGGTGAGGGGCACCAGCTTACCGGAGTCGAGGCCTACTTCAACGGCATGAGCGGCATCCGCGGAGAACGGTGCGACCGCTGCGTGGTCGAGCGCAGCATCTCCCGATTCAACAACTGGAAGGGGTACGCCCCATTCTGGGAGTCCGGCGGCGGGAAATGGCTTTTCACGACGCGTTCGGTGTTTCGAGAAGTCGACTTTTCAGACAACGCCGGCCCGGGGCTGTGGCTGGACATGTACAATACCGAAAACATTGTCGAGAACAGCCGCTTCCACGGTAACTACGGAGTCAACCTGTTCATCGAGTACCAGAGCAACGGTAACATCATCCGCAATAACGTGATGACCGGCGCGCGATACGCCCGCCCCTCGTTCTTTGGGTATGGGCTGCTCATCCACGCCAGCGACCAGAATCTCATCCTCCACAACACCCTGATGGCGAATGAAGGCGGCGGCATACGCATCCGGGCCGACGACCGGGGGGATGCCGCCGGCAATCGGTATCTGAACAACCTGTTCGTCGCCAACCTGAAATTCCAGGGCCTCACCGGGCGCGATCTCGCGTTCGAAAATCACCGAAGTCTGGCCCTGGCCCGTTCAAATCAGGGCGACGGAAATGTATTCTGGGGCCGGCGCTCGGCCACCAGTGAGTACCAGACGTTTTACCTGCGGCTCCTCAATACGTCGGGAGACGAAGTGCTCCGAACATCGGATCTCGCTGTCTGGCAAACACAACTGCAAACGGACCACTCTTCCTGGACCCTGCAGCCGGACGCCCACCACGGGCTCGACACCACGGACGTCATTGCCGGCTGGCGGATCGGCGCGGCTTCGGTGCTGCGGGGCACGGCCGTTCCACTATCCGGATCGTCGTCGGTCGGGGAAGATGTGGACCGCGAGCCCCGTACAACGGCCGGGGCAGACCCGGGCGCCGATCAGTTCGTGGCCGCGGTGCTCCTCGCCGGCGACGCCTCCGGCGATGGCCGGCTTTCGGCCTTCGATGCGGCGCTCATCCTTCGGGCGCTTGAAACCGGACAAGGAGTACCCGATCGTTATCCTCCGGCCTACGATCGCTCGGGCGACGGCATCGTCTCACGGCACGACGCACTGCTTGTGCTCGAAGCCATCGCGGCGGCGGAGTGACGCGGAAGGTTCATCGCAACCCGCTCACCTGGCGCGCGATGACCAGTCGCTGGATCTCGCTGGTGCCTTCGTAGATCTCCGTGATCTTCGCATCCCGGAAATACCGCTCCAGGGGCAGCTCCTTGCTATACCCGATGCCGCCGTGGACCTGGATGGCCTCGGTGGTGACCCACATGGCCGTCTCGCTCGCGTACAGCTTGGCCATACTCGCCTCAAGGGTATACCGACCGCCGTTTTTCAGTGCGTTCATCTTCGCGAGCGCCGCCTGGTAGATCAGCAGGCGGCTCGCCTCGATACGCACCTTCATATCCGCCAGCTTCTGCTGGATCATCTCGAACTGGCCGATCTTTTGACCAAAGGCCTCGCGTTCGCCAGCGTAAGCCACACTGGCTGCAAAAGCGGCCTCCGCGATGCCGAGCGCCTGCGCGGCGATGCCGATTCGCCCCGTATCCAGCACGTTCATCGCGATCTTGAATCCCTCCCCTTCCGCCCCGATGCGATTTTCGACCGGACATTCGTACCCGTCGAAATGCAGTTCACTCGTTACACTCGCCCGGATCCCCATCTTGTGCTCGGGTTTGCCCCGGTGGAAACCCGGACGATCCGTGTCGATGATGAATGCCGTGATGCCTTTGTAGCCCTTGTCCGGCTCGGTCATGGTAAACAGCAGCACCGTGTCGGCCACGGGGCCCGAGGTCACCCACGACTTATTGCCGTTGATCACATAGTGCGAGCCCGAAGCGCTTCGCACGGCGCGGCTCCGCATCCGGCTGGCGTCGCTGCCGCTTGAGGGCTCCGTCAGGCTGTATGCCCCGATTTTTTCGCCGGCGGCGACCGGTGTCAAATATTTCTGCTTCTGTGCCTCGGTGCCGGCTTGTAGCAGGGTATGGCCGAAGAGGGAGTTGTTGACCGACATGATCGTCCCGTGGCTTGCGTCAGCCCGGCTCACCTCAGATAATGCGAGGATGTACGCCATCGTGTCCATGCCGGCGCCTCCATAAACCTCCGGAATCTCGATCCCCATAAATCCCAGTCGCCCCAACTCGCGGATGGTCTCGGCGGGAAACGTCGCCGTCTCGTCGTGATGCGCCGCTATCGGGGCAATCGCCTGCTCGGCGAATTCGCGCGCCGTCTGCTGAATCAGCCGGTGATCTTCTGTGATGAAGTCGAACATATGGGAATCCTCAGATGGACATTCAGGGTGATTAACACCGTTAACAAGTATATCGATGAAAACGTTCTAAGGCTATGATCGAACATGTGAAGTTCAGGACAACGACGAGAGGTTCGAGAGTGTCGGCTGCAGCCGCCGGAAACGTTTGACTTGCCCCCCGGTGCGCGCTATAATCCGGATGTGTTTTTTGATGGCCTGTCCGCTCGCCTCCCCGCCTGATACCAGATCTCATGGATTTGCCTCGTCGCACTCCCCTCTCCGTGCTCCTGCTCGTGGTGTTGTCGGCCGTCGCCGGCTGTACGCGCGATGCGCCTACCCTCACCGTTGCGACCGTGAACAATGCCGACATGATCATCATGCAGCGGCTCTCGCCGGCATTCGAGGAGGCTACCGGCATCGAGCTGAACTGGGTCGTGCTCGAGGAAAACCTATTGCGGCAGCGCGTAACGACTGATATCGCCACCGGAGGCGGCCAGTTTGATGTCGTCACCATCGGCTCCTACGAAACCCCGATCTGGGCGCGCGAGGGTTGGCTCCTGCCGCTCAACGACCTCGGCGATGCCTATGATTATGACGATCTGCTCCCCTCCGTCCGCCAGAGTCTTTCGCTGGGCGATACGCTGTTTGCGGTGCCCTTCTACGCCGAAAGCAGCTTCACCTATTACCGGACGGACCTCTTCGAGCAGGCCGGCCTGGTCATGCCCGAAGCGCCCACCTATGCTCAGATCGCCGAATTCGCCCGACGCCTCCACGATCCGGCAAACGGCGTGTATGGGATCTGCCTTCGGGGCAAACCCGGGTGGGGTGAAAACATGGCCTACCTGAGCACCCTCGTCAATGCGTTCGGCGGCCGCTGGTTCGACATGAGCTGGCACCCGCAACTGACCTCGCCGGAGTGGCATGCCGCCCTCACGTATTATGTCGACCTCCTGGCCAACTACGGCCCCCCCGGCGCGGCGTCAAACGGGCACAACGAAAACCGCGCGCTGTTTGCCGCCGGCAACTGCGCCCTATGGATCGACGCGACTGCCGCCGCCGGCCATCTCTACAACACTGATGACAGCCGGGTGTCGGACCGCATCGGATTCGCGCGGGCACCCGTGGAAGTAACCGGAAATGGCACGAGCTGGGTGTGGGCCTGGGCGCTGGCGGTGCCGGCCTCCAGCCGAAATGCCGACGCCTCGCGCCAGTTTGTGCAATGGGCCACCTCGGCTGACTATGTTGCCCTTGTCGGCGATACGGACGGCTGGACCGTGGCGCCTCCCGGCACACGGCGCTCGACGTACGCCAATCCGGCCTACCTCGCCGCGGCCCCGTTTGCGCCGTTCGTCGAGACCGCCATTCTGTCCGTCGACCCCACCCGGCCGACGCGCGATCCCGTGCCCTACGTCGGAATTCAGTATGTGGGGATCCCGGAGTTTCAAGGGATCGGGGCGCAGGTGGGCCAGGTCATGGCGGCGGCGCTTTCAGGCCAGCAGCCAATCGACGAGGCCCTCGAAACCGCCCAGAATATCGCGGAGCGCGCCATGCGAGATGCCGGGTATATCCAGTGAGACCGTTACGAGCATGACCCCACCCCCCGCGCCCGTCCACCAACTGGGCGGCCGGCGACTCCCCGCGCCCGACTACCAACCGGGCGGCCGGCGACTCCCCGCGCCCGTCTACCAACCGGGCGGCCGGCGACTCCTCGCGCCCGTCTACCAACCGGGCGGCCGGCGACTCCTCGCGCCGGCCATCGCCGCCCTGGCCCTCTGGATGGTCGTGCCTCTGGCGATGACACTGTGGTTTTCGTTCCAGCGGTACAACCTGCTTACGCCGCAGGTGAGCGGTTTCGCCGGCGCCGCCAACTACACGTCCTTGTTTGCCGACCCAGCACTGTGGACCTCGATCGCGAACACCGTCGTCCTCGTGGGTAGTGTGCTCCTCCTCTCGATCGTCGCCGGCCTGGTAGTGGCGGCGATATTCGACGAGCCTTTTTTCGGCCGGCGCACGGCCCGCCTTCTCGTAGTGGCCCCTTTTTTTGTGATGCCCACCGTCGGCGCGCTGATCTGGAAGAATCTGCTCATGCACCCCGTGAACGGACTCTTCGCGGCGGCGGCGCGGGGCCTGGGAATGCCGGCGGTTGACTGGTTTACCGACTGGCCGATGGCGTCGATCGTCCTCATCGTGGCGTGGCAATGGACCCCCTTCGCAATCCTTATCTTCCTCACGTCAATGCAGTCCATCGACCCCTCGATTCGCGAGGCGGCGCTGCTTGACGGAGCCGGCTGGCGGGATCAGTTCCGTTACCTGGTGCTGCCGCATGTGCGCCGGGCGATTGGCATCGTCGCGATGGTAGAGGCGATCTTCCTGCTGACCGTCTTTGCCGAAATCCTCGTCACCACGAGCGGGGGACCTGGCCTCGCCACGACGAACTTGGCGTTTTTTATCTACATCAAGGCGCTCCTGCAGTACGATGTAGGCATGGCCTCCGCCGCCGGCGTCATCGCGATCGTGCTCGCCAATGGGATCGCCTTTTTTTTCATGCGCACCGTTTCGCGCACGATCGATGTATGACCTATGAATCCGTCGTCGTTTCGCCGTGTGCTGATGACCCTCGCGGGCTGGACCATCGCGCTGGCCTTTTTCCTACCTATCGCTTGGATGGTGCTCGCCAGTTTCAAGACGGAAGTGGATGCCATCGCCGCACCCTCGCTCGTTTTTTCGCCCACGATCGAGAACTATGTCGCCGTCCATCAGCGAGCCGACTACGTCCGGGCTGCCGTAAACAGCCTGTACCTTTCGCTCGGAGGTACGGCCCTGGCGCTGCTGCTTGGGATTCCGGCTGCGTATCGACTTGCGTTTTTTCCAACACGCCATACACGCACCGTACTGGTCTGGATGATATCGACACGGATGCTGCCGGCCGCCGGCGTGTTAGTACCGATGTACTTGTTGTTCACCTGGACGCGGCTGATCGACACCCACGCCGGCCTGATCGTCGTCTACGCCCTGATGAATGCCCCCATCCTCATATGGCTGCTGTTCAGCTTCTTCCGCGAAATCCCAACCGAGATCCTCGACGCCGCCCGGATCGACGGCGCATCCGCCCGCGATGAGTTGCGTCATATCCTCCTCCCGCTCGCCTTGCCGGGCATCGCGTCGGCCTCCCTCCTGTCGATCGTGCTCTGCTGGAACGAGGCGTTCTGGAGCCTGAACCTGACTACCGTGGATGCCGCTCCATTAACCACCTTCATCGCCTCATTTTCCGCCCCCGAAGGCCTCTTTTGGGCAAAATTGTCCGCCGCCTCGACACTCGCCGTCGCGCCCATCCTGGCCCTGGGCTGGCTGAGCCAGCGCCACCTGGTGCGCGGGCTGACGTTCGGCGCGGTGAAATAGTCCTGAATGCCCTATGCACGCCATCCTCTTTCCCGCGCCGAAGCAATCCCTGTACGCCGAAGTCAACTACCCGGTCTGTGGCCCCGACGAAGTCATTGTTTCCATAGAGATCTCCGGGATCTGCGGCACCGATCTCCACATCTACCGAAACGAATACCTGTCCCGCTTCCCCCTCATCCCCGGCCATGAGTTCGGGGGGCGAGTGGTGGAAATCGGGTCGGCGGTGGCCACGGGTGTCCGGG
Organism: Rhodothermales bacterium; assembly: GCA_034439735.1. Classification (NCBI taxonomy): domain Bacteria; kingdom Pseudomonadati; phylum Rhodothermota; class Rhodothermia; order Rhodothermales; species Rhodothermales bacterium. The sequence continues at coordinate 62,103 of JAWXAX010000117.1, forward strand.
TCGGTGAGCGCGTGGCGGTAGACCCGAACCTCTACTGCGGCCAGTGCGAATTTTGCCGGACGGAGCGCTCCAACCACTGCGCCAACTGGCAGGGCATCGGCATCACGCGGCCAGGCGGATTTTCCGAATTCGTGGCCGTGCCGGCGCGGGCCTGTTACCCGGTGCCGGATACGTTTTCGCTGGCGCAGGTGGCCTTCATCGAGCCGCTCGCCTGTGTCTGTTACGGGATGTCGCGGTTGCCGGTGGCGCCGGCGGACCGCGTGCTAGTGTTCGGCGCCGGCCCGATCGGACTGCTGCTCGTCCAGGCCCTGCGGCATGCCGGGGCGAGCCGGCTCGTGGTGGTCGATAAACAAGCGGATCGGCTGGAACTGGCTACACGCCTCGGCGCCACAGCCATACGCCCAACCAATGACAGGTTGGCAGACGAACTTGCCCTGCTTGCTCCCGGCGGATTCGACATCGTCGTAGACGCGACCGGCTCGCCGGCGGTGATCGAGCGGGCCTTCGCCTACCTCAAACCCCGCGGCCGCTTCCTGATGTTCGGCGTCGCCCCGAAGGACGCCGAGATCCGCATCCGGCCGTTCGACATCTTCAAAAACGACTGGCAGATCATCGGGAGTTTTGCGTTGTGCTACACCTTTCATCAGGCGATCGATTGGCTCGACGCTGGCGTGATCGACGTCGCCCCGCTCGTGAGCCACACAGCCCCCCTGCGCGAGTTTGACTCCCTCTTTGATGCGTTCAGCCGGGGACAGACGATGAAGGTGCATCTCGTGCCCGACTGACCTGGCTCCTTCCACCGAGACCAATCCTATGATCCGTGCCCTGATTCCCGAGCCGCACCACATCGAAATCGTCCATCAAGACCTCCCTGTCCCCGGCCCTGGCGAAGCGTTGTTGCGCATCCGAACGGTGGGCATTTGTGGGTCGGACCTGCACACGTTCGAGGGCAAACACCCATACGTTTCGTATCCGGTGTGGCCCGGCCACGAGGTCTGCGCAGAGGTCGTCTCCGCCGGCGACGCCGCGCTCGTGGGGCGCCGGGTGGTCATCGAGCCCTCGTTGCCGGGCCAAGGCCGGCCCCGCTTTGAGCCCGGTCGCTACAATATCGCCACCGAGCTGGCCGTGATGGGCTTCCAGGCACCCGGAGCGATGGCCGAGTATTTCACCTGCCCGACGGATCGTCTCCACCACCTGCCCAATGGGTTTTCGGATGAGATGGGCGCCCTGGTAGAGCCGGCGGCCGTGGCGGTGCACGGTGTCCGTCGGGCCGGCCACGTTGCCGGGCTCGATGCGGCGGTCGTTGGTGGCGGCACGATCGGTATCCTTACCGCCATGGTGGCCACGGCGTACGGGGCGGCGCAGGTCCATCTGATCGAGCCCGATACGGAGCGCCTCGAACAGGCGACACGCATGGGGTTGACCGCCCTCCCATCCTCCGAGCGGCAACGCTACGATATCGTGTTTGAATGTGTGGGGGTGGAGCCGGCATTGCGGAGCGCCCTGCTGGCGTGCCGCAAAGGAGCGACGCTGGTCGTACTGGGCGTTTTCGGCGCGGAGGCGTCTGTGCCGTTCGGGTTTGTGCAGGATTGGGAGCTAGACATAAAAGGCTCGCTCATGTACACGGGTGATGACTTCCGGGAGGCCATCCGTCTACTGGCTGCCGGTCAGTTGAAGATCGATCGGCTGGTGACCCATCGGTTTCCCCTCGTCGAGGTGGAGCGCGCTTTTGCGACGGCACTGCAGCGGGGCCCCGTGCTTAAGGTGTTGTTGGATGTCTGATCTCTACGCCGCGTAAAAGCGCTCGCCGGACTCCGCCATGGCCACCAGGCGCTTGGCCGGCATGAAACGAGCGCCGTACGCCGCGGCGAGCGATTCCATACGCTGCACGACGGACCCCGCCCCGAGTTGGTCGATATACCGAAACGGCCCACCCGTAAACGGGAGAAAACCGATGCCAAATACGGCCCCGAGGTCGCCATCGATCGGGCGTTCGATGACGCCTTCGTCCAGACAACGGACGGCTTCATTGAGCATGAGGAACAGAGGTCGGTCCTGCAACACGTCCATCGACATGGGGCGATCGCCCCTTGCTTTAAAAAAGGCATACGCGGTGGCGTCAGCACCGGTGCGCTTACCGCTCCGGGCATCGTATCGATAAAAACCGCTCCGGTTCTTCTTCCCCAGCCGGCCGGCCTCGAACATCCGGACGACCGCGTGACTCACGATGAAGCCGGCTCGGTCGCCAAACAGCGCCTCGCTGCTGCGGACCACGTGCGCCGCTACATCCAACCCGACCTCATCAAACAACCGGAGCGGCCCCACCGGAAAGCCCTTCTTGTGCAGGGCGGTGTCGATGGCAGCGATCGACGCCCCCTCGTCCAGCAGCAGCAAAGCCTCGTTCATGTACGGTGCGAGGACCCGATTCACGTAAAACCCCGGGCGGTCCCGCACGACAATACACGTCTTCCCCTGCCGCACACCGAGCGCATAACAGGTTGCCAGCACCCAGTCTACCGTATGCCTGGTGCGGACGATCTCCAGCAGCGGCATCTTGGGCACCGGCGAAAAGTAATGCATGCCAATGACGCATTCCGGCCGGCTCGCCGCATCGGCCATCTCCGTGACCGACAACGACGACGTGTTGGTGGCGATGATGACGTCCCCACCGGCGGCACGCTGAATCTCGTCGATTACCTGGCGTTTGATGTCCATACGCTCGAGCACAGCCTCGATGGCTACCTGGACGTGCGCAAAGCCAGCGTAGTCGACCTGCGCTCGGAGCCGGCTCATCGTCGCCTCCGCCTCGGTGCGTGTGATCGCGCGGTAACGGACGCTTTTTTCGAGTTCAGCCCAGACGGCGCGCTGCGCGGCGGCCAACGGTGCCCCATTGACGTCTTCGAGGATCACATCGAGCCCTTTTGTGACGCTTACTTCGGCGATGCCGGCGCCCATGAGTCCTGCCCCGATCACCGCGACGGTTTGAATGGGTCGCACCTGATCAGGGTACGGGTTCTTCTTGTTGTCCGTCATGGCAAAAAACAGGGCCCGCATGGCGCGACTCTCAGGCGTGAGTAAAAGAGGCTCGAAGAGCGCTCGCTCCCGCGCATAGCCGGCCTCTGCGCCGTGACGGATACCGGTCTCGACACAATCGATGATTGCTGGCACCGCCGGATAGTTGCCTTGCGATTCTCTCAACGCCCGCTTTTTCGCCTCACGAAATAACAGCGCACGTCCCACGGGATTGGTTTCAAGCAGCCATTCGAGAAACGAGCGACGGCGGGGCGGCCTCCGTTCGCTTGCGGCGAGCCGGCGCGCCATGAGCACCGCGGCATGATGCAGCTTTGAATGATCGACCAGATCGTCCACCAGCCCCATGCTTCGGGCCTGGTACGGGTAGATCGTGCGTCCGGTCAGCATCATATCGAGCGCGCGCTGGATGCCGATCAAGCGGGGTAATCGCTGGGTGCCGCCGCCGCCGGGGAGTAGGCCGAGGCGTACTTCGGGCAGGGCCAGGCGTGTCGAGGGGTCGTTCGAGGCAATACGCCCATGGCAGGCCAATGCCAGTTCAGTCCCGAGGCCCATACACGCGCCATGGATCGCGGCGACGCAGGGTTTTCGGCTGTGTTCGAGACGCGTGAGCGCCTCGTGACCGCGAGCCTGGATGGGGGTAAACTCACCGGGCCCGGAGATATCGAACGCCTTGATGTCCGCGCCGGCGATGAAGTTGTCTTTTCGGCTGATCAAGACGAGCGCCTGGACATCCGGGTCGTTCTGCACGGCATCGAATACCGCCCCGAGCACCTCGATCACGGCTGGCGAGACGACGTTCTGGGGTTCGAGCCGATGGTCGATCCAGAGGGTGGCGACGCCATCTTGTTTTTCGACGGTGATGAAGTCCTCGATCTGCATCATGTCTCCCGTAGCGTCAGGAATCGTATCGTTTTATCAGCATGGCGTGCCCGTGGGCGCCGGCCGCGCAAGCGGCGAGTAGCCCGTACGTGCCGCCCACGTGCTGAAGCCGGTTGGCCGTCGTCGTCAGCAGCCGGGCGCCCGTGGCGCCAAAGGGGTGACCGATGGCGAGTGACCCACCCCACCGGTTAAATCGGTCCATGTTGATCTGGCCCACAGCTTCTTCTCGACCGAGGTAGCGACGTGCGAAGTCATGTGATGCCAGGGCTTCGATATTGGCGAGGACCTGGCCGGCGAAGGCCTCGTGGAATTCAATCACATCCAGGTCCGCCAGCCTCAGCCCGACGCGGGTCAGCAATTTCGACACGGCGTAGGTGGGCCCAAGGAGCAGCTCGTCGGTGAGGTCCTGCCCGGTAAAGACGAAGTCGATCACCTCGGCAAGGGGCGACAGGCCGGCCTCCAGCGCGGCGCC
>JAWXAX010000118.1 GCA_034439735.1 Rhodothermales bacterium
GGGGTGGGGACGGTCGGAACGGAGACACCTTCGGCCGCAGGGCCATCTCGCCCGGCGGCATGGTCAGCAGCGGGTTCGCCGGCGGCATCCGCCATCCGGAATCGTCGCCAAGGTCCCTATGATGCGTGTGTCCATCGGAGGCCCCAACCGGTCGATACAGCGCCAGCGGCGCCGTGGTCGCCAGGTCGTGCGGCTCCATTCGGAGGCTGGGCGACCAGCCCCGGAGGACCAATCTGCCAGAGCGAGTCGTCCCTTCCGCGTCGGCCTCGGCGGAGATCAGCAGGACGAATTTATTCAGGGCGATCTCGGCCAGCATGGTCGTGCCGTTGCGGACGACCCCGAGCAGGACCGGCTCGGCGAACTCGGGCGTGGTGAGCCACGCTTTATACAGCGAGTAGGGCCCCAGCGCCGCCGGCTCGGGCAGGCCGTCGATGTGGACCACGGGGGTGTACCGGTGGATGCCGGCGGCCGTGACGCTGGCGCCGAAGGGACTCGATACCGGCACGAGTTCGACATATCCCGACGCGCCGCGCAGCGCCGGGACGGGGACGAGGGTCGTGCAATACAGGTCTGAAACGCGAAGCGTATCCGCAAACGTGGGGTCCAGGCAATACTCCTTTTCAACGTCCTGTGCGTGGGCGGGCGGTGCGGCAAACGCCATCCCCACGGCGACGAGTAGCCACCAGAAGTAGTTAAGGGGAAGAGCCAGGGGTGGGGAAATCGTCAATCGCATGCTGGAGCATGTCCTGTTTTTCTTGCCAAGATAGGAAACTGAAGCGGAATCCATTTAGCGCGATTTCGCGCAACTGGTCGGCCGTCAGGCCGCTATGGCGGTAGACGTGCCACAGCTCATCGGTGACGGTCGTCCGGCTAAAGAGGCGGTTGTCCGTGTTGATCGTCACCGGGATGCCGGCGTCGACATACTGGCGCAGCGGATGTTCGGCGTAGCCGGGCACGACGTGAGTCTGGACGTTGCTCGTCGGGCAGATCTCCAGGGGGATCTGATGGTCCACTACGAACTGCAACAGGCGAGGGTCTTTGTAAAGCGATGTGCCGTGTCCGATCCGGTGCGCACCGCCGTAGAACAGCGCCTGGTGGATTGATTCCGGACCCCAGGATTCTCCGGCGTGGATCGTCAGGTTCAAGAGGTGGTTGCGGGCGTAATCGAAGGCGTGGAGGTGGTTCTTGGAGGGGTTGCCGGCCTCGCCGCCGGCGAGGTCGAACGCCGTCACGCCGCGGTCTCGGTACGCCACGGCCAACTCGGCCTGACGGAGCGACGCGCTCTCGAACCGATCCCGCAAACCACACAGGATCAGGTTCGTCCGCACCCCGAAATCGCGCTGGGCGTTCCGCAGTCCGTCCAGCACCGCCTCCACGATTTGCTCGAGCGTCAGCCCTTCTTCACGGTGCAGGATCGGGGCGAAGCGTACCTCCAGGTAGCGCACGTTTTCACGAGCGTTGTCCTCCGCCAATTCATACGCCGCACGCGCCAGGCACTCACGGGATTGCAGGATCGGAATCGTGTATCGGAACCAGGCGAGGTAGGCTTCGAGGGACTCCGAGTGGTCGATTAGCCGCAGCGCATCGTCCAGGCCGGCGAGGCTGTCCGCCGGCAATACGCTCAGTTTTCCCTGTTTTTGCGCCTCATCCAGCAACGTCGACAGCCGCAGCGAGCCATCGAGATGACAATGCAACTCGGCCTTGGGCCACGTTAGGATATCAAGACGAGTCAGGGACACAGTATTCTATTGTGAGTTTATAATTGACGGTACGCGCCAAGCCTGAACATGTCCTCCTGAGACCCATAGCCCGAAGTCATCCCGAGCCTGTCGAGGGACCCCCCGGACGATCGAGAGGTCCCTCGACAGGCTCGGGATGACTTCGGATAAGGGTATGAACCGCCCTTCACTACGTCTGCTAATGAACACACCGTTCCAGACTGGTCGTAAATTCCTGTAAAACAGCATCTTATGGGAATTAGCGATTTGGTCCTTTAACCTTGCGTTCATGCCCGAGCAGAAAACCCCCGAAGCTGGGCTTTGGGTCTCAGCAGGACAAGATCGAGAGACGTACGTCAGATCCGTTTGTATGAAGGTGAATGAAGGTACGCATCGGGCCGCCTTCCTTAAACCATTATCCTTGAACCTTAAACACAGAAAGGAACACCCACCCCCTCGTTTCGTTTTCTAGAGGCAGCCGGGTTAGTGCTCCGTGTGCAAATTTTGGAGCAGTTTCGCGGGCCGGCTTGCTTTTTGCCGCCCGTTTTCACGAAACTTCCGGTTCCGGCACAGTACGTCAGGCACGCGGCCTGGGGCGCTTTCCGGACGCTGATACATCATATTTGAGGTATTCGACATGGGTAATCTGGGACCCTTCGAGATTTTATTGATCTTTCTCGTCATCCTGCTTGTATTCGGAGCCAAACGCATTCCGGAGATCGCTCGCGGGCTTGGTAAAGGCATTCGCGAATTCAAGGCGGCGACGTCGGAGCTGAAAAACGAGCTCACGGTGGATTCGTCGCCCCACCGCATCCAACCTCCTCAGCAGGGCTCCACCGCACCGCGCGCCGATACGTTTACGCCTCCCGCGTCGCAGCCCTCCCCGGTTGACCGCGGCGCTTCGGCCGGCTCTTCGGAGCAGTAGTCATGAGCGTTCACGAGGCCCGTGCGGCTATTGTGAGAAAAGAGACCAGTGCGTTGGAACTGGTCTCTTCTTTTTTGTCGAAGATCGAACGCGACAATACACGTTACAATGCCTTTCTATCGGTAGATGAGGCTGGCGCGCGTGTGGCTGCGGCCGCCGTGGACCGAGCCGTCGCCGCCGGCGACGCCCCTCCGCTCGCGGGGCTCGTGCTGGGCGTGAAAGACGTGATCTGCATCCAGAACGGTCCCGTCACCTGCGGCTCCCGCATCCTGGAAGGGTTTACCTCGCTGTTCGACGCTACGGTCATCCGACGCCTCAAGGACGCCGGCGCCGTCGTCGTGGGCAAGACGAACTGCGACCAGTTCGCGATGGGGTCGTCCAACGAGTCGTCCTACTTCGGCCCGGTGCGCAACCCTCTCAATCGAGACCTCGTGCCCGGCGGCTCGTCGGGTGGGTCGGCGGCGGCGGTCGCAGCCGGCTTCTGCAGCGCGGCGCTGGGGAGCGACACCGGCGGCTCGATCCGCCAGCCGGCGGCCTTCTGTGGCGTCGTGGGTCTCAAACCGACATACGGACGCGTGAGCCGCTACGGGCTCGTCGCCTACGCCTCGTCGTTTGACACCATCGGTCCGCTCACCACCTCGGTCCACGACGCGGCCCTGATCCTGAACGTCATCGCCGGCCAGGACCCCAGCGACGCCACCAGCGCCCCCGTGCCGGTGCCCGATTATACGGCCAATCTCGACGCCGGCGTGCGCGGGCTCCGCATCGGCCTCCCCTCCGAGTACTTCGCCGAAGGGTTGGAAGAGGGGATACGCGCCGTCATCATGGATCAGGTGGCCCGCCTCGAGCGCGCCGGCGCCTCGATTGTCCCCGTCAAGCTGCCGACCACGGCCTACGGCATCGCCACGTATTATATCCTCACCATGGCCGAGGCGTCGAGCAACCTCGCCCGGTTCGACGGCGTCCGTTACGGCTATCGGGCCGACATGCGCGACATACGCCGCCGGGCGGACCAGGAGCGCAAGGCCCTCGACGCCGCCATCGCCGGCGCCGAGCGGGCCGGCGACCCCGCGGAGGTCGCCGCCCTACGCTCGCGCCGCGACGAGCAACGGTCCCTCCTCCAGGAACTCTACACCCGCACCCGCTCCGAGGGCTTCGGCGAAGAAGTAAAACGCCGCATCATGCTCGGGACGTACGTCCTGTCGTCGGGGTATTACGACGCGTATTACGCCAAAGCGCAGCAGGTGCGAACACTGATCCGGCGCGACTTCGACGCCGCGTTCGAGCAGGTGGACGCCCTGCTCACCCCGGCCACTCCGACGCTCCCTTTCCCCCTTGGCAGCAAGACCGACGACCCGCTGGCCATGTACCTGCAGGACGTCTACACCGTCACCGCCAACCTGGCCGGCATCCCCGGCCTCGTCGTCCCCCTCGCGGGCCACCCCTCGGGGCTGCCTGTTGGCCTTCAGCTCCTCGGCCGGCACTTCGAAGAATCCACGCTGCTACGAGTAGGCCAGGCCGTGTCCCATTCTTCCACAGATTTCCATTGATAAATTCCGGCTTAGACGGAGCGAAACCAGCGGCTTCGTGTTAGAGCAACCAATCTTGATTTTTGCGCGCATCCAGAGTAGACCGAACCGAACGCATGAGCATCCTAGTCGATAAGAATACCCGCCTCATCGTGCAGGGCTTTACCGGCCGCGAGGGCACGTTTCACGCCGAGCAGATGCTGGCGTACGGCACAAACGTGGTAGGCGGCATCACGCCGGGCAAAGGGGGGCAGCAGCACCTCGGCCGGCCCGTGTTCAACACTGTCGCGGAAGCGGTTGAAAAGGAAGGCGCCAATACGACTGTCATCTTCGTACCCCCGCCCTTCGCGGCGGACGCGATCATGGAAGCGGCCGACGCCGGCATCAAGGTGATCATCTGTATCACCGAAGGCATCCCGGTCCGCCAGATGATCCCGGTGTATCCCTACGTCAAATCGAAAGGCGCGCACCTCATCGGCCCGAACTGTCCCGGCGTCATCACCCCGGGCCAGGCCAAGGTGGGCATCATGCCGGCGATGATTTTTAAACCCGGCCCCATTGGCGTGATCTCCCGTTCCGGCACGCTCACCTATGAAGCGGTCGACCAGCTCAGCCGCGAAGGCCTCGGGCAAAGCACGGCCGTCGGCATCGGTGGGGACCCGATCATCGGCACCCGCCACGTGGACGCCCTGGTGCTGTTCCAGGCGGATCCGCAGACGGAGGCGGTTGTGCTGATCGGTGAGATCGGCGGCACGGCGGAAGAAGAGGCGGCAGACTACATCAAGGCGCACATGACCAAACCGGTGTTTGCGTTTATCGCCGGTCGGACCGCCCCTGCCGGGCGCCGCATGGGCCACGCCGGCGCGATCATCTCGGGCGGCAAAGGCACGGCGGCCGATAAGTTCGCGGCGCTGGAAAGCGCCGGCGCCGTCATCGTTCTCAATCCCGCGCTCATCGGCGAGACCGTCAAAGCCCACATGAAGGCGGCCTGACCCCCCTACCCCCGGTACCCATGACCATACGAGACGTCCGCTTCACACGGGGCGCTGCGCGCTGGGAGCACCTGGCCGACGACGGCCTCCCGGAGGTGGCGTTTATCGGGCGCTCGAACGTGGGCAAAAGCTCCCTGTTGAATATGCTGACCGGCCGGCGCGCGCTGGCGCGTACGAGCGGCACACCGGGAAAAACGCAGGAATTTAACTACTACCTGGTCGATGAAACCCTGTATTTCGTCGACTTGCCCGGGCTCGGGTATGCCAAAATCTCGCAGGCGGAGCGCGCCCGGTGGGAACGCTTTATCGTCCGATACATCACCGAACGCGAGCCACTCCGGCTGGTGGTGCAACTCATCGATTGCCGACACCCGCCGACGTCGATCGACCGGGACCTCATGCACCTGCTGAAGGAGCACGAGATCCCCACGGTCATCGCGCTCACGAAGGCGGACAAGCTGTCCTCCAACCAGAAGGCGGCCAGCCTGCGCGGCCTCAAAGAAGTATTTACCGCCATCGACTACGAACTCCCCGCCGTCTTTACCTCCGCCACCCAACCCGCCGGCCGCGACGAATTGCTCCGCTGGATCGGCGACCTGGCGGGCGTCTGACGGTCCATCCGCCTACCCTCACCCTCATGGCCATGAACGTGATTATCACCGATGCCGTCGCTCAGGCGTGCATCGATCTGCTTGACGCTGCCGAAATTCGCGCGGATATCCAGCTCAAAAAATCCCCCAAGGAACTCAAAACGCTCCTCGCGCATGCCGATGGGTGGATTATCCGCAGCGGAACGACGATCACGGCCGACCTCATCGAAGCCGCCCACAACCTGAAAGTGATCGGCCGGGCCGGCGTGGGGGTGGACAATATCGACCTCGACGCGGCCACCCGGCGCGGGATATTGGTCATCAATGCGCCCGACGGCAACACGATTTCCACGGCCGAGCATACCTGCGCCATGCTCCTCTCGCTCGCCCGGCACATCCCTCAGGCCAACGCTTCGCTAACGAGCGGCAAGTGGGAACGCAAGGCATTTACAGGGTCCGAACTGGAGGAGAAAACGCTTGGCATCCTCGGCCTCGGGAAGATCGGCCGGACCGTCGCTGCGCGCATGCTGGCGTTTGGGATGCGCGTCATCGGATACGACCCCGTCATGTCCCGCGAAGCGGCCGAGCGGATGGGGATCATCCTGGTGTCCATCGATGAGGTCATCGAGCAAAGCGACTTCATCACGGTCCACACGCCGCTGAACGACATGACCCGCGGGCTGCTCAATGCAAAATCGCTCGCGCGGTGCAAGCCGGGCGTCCGGATCGTGAACTGTGCGCGCGGCGGTATCGTGGACGAGATGGCGCTGCTGGAAGCACTGGAAAGCGGCCAGGTGGGCGGCGCGGCGCTCGACGTCTACTCGCAGGAACCCCCGCCGGCCGCGCTCGAACGCCTCGTGCAACACCCCAACGTGGTCGCCACGCCCCACATCTCCGCTTCCACGGAAGAGGCGCAGGAAAAGGTCGCCCGCCAGGTCACCGAGCAGGTTGTGCTTGCCCTCCAGGGCAAACCGGTGAACTCGCCCGTGAACGGCGCCGCCATCCGCCTCGCCGCGCAGCCCGAAGTCCAGCCCTTCCTGGTGCTGGCGACGAAGCTGGGTCGGATTGCCGGCCAGCTCATGGAAGGCAACATCGAGTCCCTCATGGTCCGCTGCTACGGCGATGTGCCCCATCGCTACGCCGAGGTTATTTCCGTGGCGGCCCTCAGCGGCCTTCTGGGTTCGTTGCTCACGCAGCCGGTAAACCTCATCAACGCCCCCGTCCTGGCCGAGTCGATGGGCCTCCGGGTCGAAGAACAGCGCGCGGCCTTGCACGACAGCTTTACCAATCTCATTGAGGTCGTCGTAGGATCCGGCAAACGCACACGCCTCGTTGGCGGGACGGTGTTCGATCGGAACGACCCGCGCCTCGCGCGCGTGGATGATTATGATGTGGAGGTCCGCCTCGAAGGCCGGCTCCTGTTCTACACAAACGAAGACCGCCCCGGCATGCTCGCCGCCGTCGGTGGGATCCTGGCGGACGCCAATATCAACATCGGGGTGCTCCAACTGGGCCGGAAGGGCGGTCGCGGCACGATGGCCCTCACGGCGATGAGTGTGGACGACGATATCCCGAAATCCGTGCTCGACAAGATCGCCGGCCTCAAAGGGGTGCTGGGCGTGAGGTTGGTGCACGTCTAACCGGCCGGCCGCGTCTTGGAGGCCGGTACCCTGCGTCGTATCCTGGATCCCACATCCACGGAACGCGAGGTCCCATGCACATCGACGCGAGAACGCTTGAACCGGGGTCCCTGATCGAAGGGGATTTGTGTATCGTAGGCGCCGGTGCCGCCGGCATCAGCCTGGCGCTGGAATGGGCGAATCGCGCCCACCGCGTCATCCTGCTTGAAGGGGGCGGGTTCGACTACCACCCGGCCTTGCAGGACCTCTACCGGGGCGAAATCGCCGGCGAGCCCTACCTCCCGATGGAAACCGTTCGCCTTCATTATTTCGGTGGGACGACGGGGCACTGGGCCGGCTGGTGCTCGCCGATGGAGCGGTCGGACTTCGAGGCACGGGACTGGGTGCCGAACAGCGGATGGCCCATCACGCGCTCCGATCTGGATCCCTACTACGCCCGCGCTCATCCGTACCTCGAACTCGGGCCTTACGCCTACGATACGGCCCACTACGAGGCCGAAGACCCCGCCCGTCGCCGGCTTCCGTTTGACCCTGGCATGATCTGGAGCAAGATGTGGCAGTTCAGTCCGCCGACCCGCTTCGGGACGACGTACCGTGACGCCATCGTGGCCTCGCCGAACATCCATCTCTATACCTATGCCAACGCCACGGAAATCGTCGCCAACGACCCTGTTCGCGCGGTAGACTTCCTCCGGGTAAAAACGATCGATGGGGTCGAGCACCGGGTGCGGGCGCGGCAGTACGTACTCGCCTGCAGCTCGACCCAGAATGCCAGGCTGTTGCTGGCGTCCAATGCTCAGGCCTCCGCCGGCCTGGGGAACGACAGCGATGCCGTGGGGCGGTACTTCATGGAGCACATCGAGATGCCCGGCGCGCAGCTCGTTCTGAATAACGCGGATCCGCTCCCGCTATACGGGATGGATTATACGGTTCGCCGGCCTCGCGCCGAACTGGCCATCGGGGAGGAGGCGCAGCGCCGGCACGGGGTGCTCGCCGGCACCTGCTCGCTGAACCCTGGCGTCTTCGGGAAGGAGATCACCAGTTATTTCACCCGTTTCCGCGAGCGGCTCCGCCGCGAGGCCGGCGGCGAGCAGGTAGAAGCCACGTCCGTCCCTCCCCCTCCGCCACCGCCCTCGGAGGAGGGCCGCACGTACATGCTCCTGTCGCGCGCCGAACAGGCCGCCAACCCGAACTCCCGCATCGTGCTCAGCCGGGAGGTTGACGCCCTGGGGATGCCGCGTGCGGACCTCCACTGGCGGTTTACCGAGCAGGATAAACGCTCCATCCGCGTCTTTTACGAGACCCTCGGCCACGAATTCGGCCGGCTGGGACTCGGGCGCGTGCAGCTGCTCGACTGGCTCACCGAGGGTAGCGATACGGATTGGCCCGACTTCCTGAGCGCCGGCCGGCACCACATGGGCACCACACGCATGAGTGACGACCCCAAACGCGGCGTCGTCGATGCGCGGTGCGCGGTCCACGGCGTCGCCAATCTCCACGTCGCCGGCGCCTCCGTCTTCGTCACCTGCGGCGCCCCGAACCCGACCCTGACGCTCGTCGCCCTCACCCTCCGCCTGTCCGATCGCCTGAAGACCCTCCTGGCGTGAGGCCGGCTACTGGACGTTTTCGCGCAGCGAGCACAAACTTCATTCTACCTCGCTTGATACGCAACCGATCGACGTCTCGGCGAACCGGACGCCGCGAAAGGACTGTCGAGTACGACACCACAGCGTCCCTCCACTCCCGCTTCCTGACTGATCAGATGCAGGTCTCGCGATCTTGTCCTGCTGAGCCTGGTTGTCTGACACGTTGAATCTGCGGCGTATCCGTTCCGGGTTCCGGGTTCAATCTTCCGGGCAAGCATGCCCGTATCGCCCGATTGCCCGGAACCCCGAACATCCATACTTCGGACAGTTTCCGCGGCTTAGCCGCGCCGGGCGACCAGGCCCATCCTCGCCGCGAGGAGGGGCAAATCCCGTCGGCGCGAAGCGGTGACGGGATGGGGAGGAGCGAACGGATCCCGGGCGGATGGGCCAAAGGCATCCCCAGTCTCTTCTGCCTTAATTTTCGCAAACTCGGCCGTCAGGTCGAGTGGCAAAAAAATGATCCGTGTTGACGCTGGGTAGCACGTTTCCCCGTTTCGATATCGATAAATCGGCATGAAACTCACTCCTCCTCGATCCGAGAATGAGGCCTGATTTGTCACGCAGCAGCGCCCTGCTTTGTAAACTGTCCGAAGTATTAACTATCAAAGAACAATCAACGGAAAACTCCGATTCACGCTGAGCCAGTACGCATCCCGATGACGGCCGACACGCGGGCAAAGGTGTAGAGCATGACGCCGAGCAGGGCCCGGTCGCGCAGCCCGCTTATTTTTGCTACGTCGATCGCGCCGAACAGGTCGCGCACCTGGGCGGGGGAGAGGACGGGCGTTTTGCCTTCCCGGGCGGCGTGGCTTGGCCCCTTAACAACGGTGGTCGGGTTCGAGGAGACGATCTGCCTCATGACAAGATAATCGAAAAGCATCCGGAGCGCGGCCAGGTGCTGTTTGATGGTTGGCGCGACCCCGTGCGTATGGTGCAGCCTGATTCCGGCTTTCAGGCCCGTTAGAAGGGAGCCGGCGACAATATTTGGGGATGAGCGTCACTGGGCTGGCTTATTTTCTTGTAAACGCCTATTTTCTTAACCAAGAAAACAAAAGATTCCAGGAAAACTTTTCAGGCGTATGCTGAGCGAGAGAGAGGCCGCGGAACGGCTAAAACGAGGCGAACTCGATGTGTGGCCCCTGAAGGTGTTGGCGGCAGAGGACACCGCGCCCAGGCAAGCCTCCGGCGCGGACTTTCTGATCGACCTAACATGGGAAGGGACGGAGATGAAGCGCGGTTTTGTGGCGGAATACAAATCGGTTGCTACCCCGAAAAACGTGGAGGTGGCCATCCAACAAGCTAAAAAACAGGCTCGCTCAAGCATGGGCCGGCTGCCGATGATTCTCGTTCCCTACATATCGAAGGAAACCGAGAAGCGGCTGATCGAGGAGCAGGTAAGCGGGCTCGATTTTTCGGGAAACGCACTCGTCGTCGTGCCCGGCGAGCTCATCATCCGCCAAACGGGGAATCCCAACCGTTTCCCGTCAAGCCAGACGATCAAGAACGTCTACGAAGGAAAAAGCGCGCTAGTCGGCCGGGTGCTCTTTTGTCGTCCACAATTCAGCAAGGTACAGGACGTCCGCGACGAGATCATCCGCCGCGGCGGAGAAATCAGCCTGGCCACCGTATCTAAAGTGCTCTCCTCCCTGGAAGACGACCTGATCATCACAAAGAAGGAGGGCGTTCAACTGATACAGCCGGAGCGCCTTCTCGATCTCCTGGTACAAGAATACAAAGGGCCGAGGATTAAACGACGCCTGTTGGGAAAATCGCCGGATAACAAGGCCTTCCTGGAAAGCATTGTCGCGGCGGCGCCGGAGGGTGTTCGGTTTACAGGGCTTTCGGAAGCACTTTATGTGCTCTCGCCGCAGAGCGATGAGGTGACCCGAGTGTATGTTTCGACCATGGGGGACTGGGTTGGGCGTGTATCTATCCAGGAGGTAAGCCGTTTCGCCAACGTGGAGCTGGTGGAGGTGGAAAGGGGGGAGGTGTTTTTCGACACCACGCCTCATGGGGGATTCCCCTGGTGCTCGAAGCTGCAGATTTATTTGGAGCTGATGCAGGGGGGAAAGCGGGAGCGGGAGGTGGCGGCCCAGCTGCGCCGAGAAATACTCGCCGTATCCATGGCGTGACACCAACCGAACGAGGGCTTGACGATGGGCTTTCCTGCAGGGGAAACCGATGTGCTGCGAGACGAACTGCACGCGCTGAGCATCCGGCTCAAAGGCCGCGACGTGCGCCTTATCATCGGGGGAGGATATGGTCTATTGCTGCGTCAACAACACGTAGCGAAACAGGGAGCGCCCACGCTTCGGCCGATCCCCGCCGCACGATCGACGGAGGACATCGATCTGTTTTTGTCGACAGAGCTGATCGTTGACGAAGAGCGCTTCAGCGTATTGCGAGATGCGTTGGCGGAGCAGGGATACCGTCCCGTCGAGAGGGCAAAATATTATCAGTTTGACCGGACGGTTGATTACTTTGGGCAGAGCCGTACCGTAAAAATTGATCTGCTGGCTCCGCTACCCTTAACGGAGGATTCTCGGATAAAGAAGGATTCTCGCCGTATTAGCCATCGCGCCGTGAAGGGAATCCACGCACATACTGCACCGGAGGCATTGACGCTGGAGGAGCACCTGCTCCCCGTGGAAATATCTCGGGGCCAGGAGCCGGCGACCGTCTTTTTGCCACATCCGTATACGTTTCTGGTGCTCAAGCTCCACGCCTACAAGGATCGCCGAGAGGACGAGGCGAAAGATTTTGGTCGCCACCACGCCTTTGATCTTTATCGAATCCTGGCCATGACAACGGAGTCGGAATGGGAAGAAGCAACGGGAATTCGAGACCGATATCGGCACCTGGCACCCATACAAGAAGCGTGTCGCATCGTCGGAGAGTTTTTTGGGGGCGAGATAACACCGGGGACGATTGCCTTGCGGGGCGGAGCGCAAAGAGGTGGGGCCGAGTTACTTGGAAGGGACCTGGTGGAGTTCTTGCGAGATTTGCAGGAACTCTTCCCGCCAGTTGGTGAATAGCAGGATACCGTCAAAAGAGGGTGGAATGCCCTCACCCTCCGCTTGTCCAATCGACTCAAGACGCTGGTGGGGTGACGCGCTGCCGCTTCAGCGAGCGAGCAGCATCTCCGTGTTATCACGCACGTTGTGCAACCAATCAACTTCTCAGCGAACCGGACGCCGCGAAAGGATTGTGGAGTACGGCACCATAACGCGGCTGCGTGGATGAGCAGCGCGCCAGGCGACCAGGCCCATCCTGGTTCTCGGGGGCAAATCCCGTGGGCTGGAAGCGGTAACTAGACGGCAGGGTGGAGTTTGATTTCTTACGCTGCTCCGCCCTGTTCTGAATTCGGTACGGAGCATCAGATAGGAAAGAACAAGCAACGGAAACTCCGATTCACGCTGGGCCAGTATACAATGACCTTGGAGACCCATAGTCCACAAACATCAAACGAACATTATCACATATATTTCTATCCATAATGCCAAATATAACATCGGAGTCGATGAAGATGAACTTTTTTTCAACAAAACACGTTGCCGTGTTTATTATTCTATCTTTTCTTGGAATGGATACGCTTGCGCAGTGTCAAGATGCTGATCCGCAGATTTATCAGATGGTTTATAATAAAAACGGAGAATGTATAGGATATGATAGTGTTAGGCATGCATATGGGATATTGTATTGGGACAGTGGTAGGGACTCTCTGTTGGAATCTGCTCTGTATCCAGGCAACGATATCGACCCTGCGATATTCGGCACGGCAATTAGTTATTCAATGAATGAAAACAAATACGAGTATTCAGTTTCAAACGGAACCGCAAGATTCAATAGTATTTATTCCATTGTGATTGAAACAGATATGACTCATTATGATGTTGTTGTACCAGGGTTCGGTTGGAATACATCGGCGTCTTTAGATCTAATGTGGTTCTATTCGGTGCCTACACTCGCCGGTTTAGGTCGCGATCATCGTGGCATTCGACGAGATTCAACAGTTAATGGGTTTTCCTATTTTAGTTCAAAACTTCCGGGCATCGTAAATAGTTACTTCAGAACCGCTGGGGGGTATGGTGGCTGGGATGATGAAGGGCCTACTAGCAAGATAGGAGACGTTGCTGATTCACTCTATCAAGCTACGCGTTCTGTGCGCATGGAGACCGTCGGCCCTGTAGTCGACACAGATACCTGGGGTGCCACCCAGATAGTCGACACGCTCATAACCTACGTACCCAGAAGCGAGAATCTGGATTGGATCCTCATTTCGGCCCTGGCGACCGATATCGAAGCCCACCTGCAATCTACACGGACTGCCCTGATCGCTGCCGACGAAGGGGCCGCGGCAACTGAACTCGCCGCGCTACTCGCCCTGGTCGAAGCTGAAAAAGACGCGAACCTCACCAGCGAAGCCTACGCCATCTTCCGGTACAACGCCGAATACTTGCTCGATCAGCTGGAGAACGTCTCCGCTCAGTCCCTCGCGGCCGGCTGGCAGTTGGGCGGTCTGCCGCTCGACGTGCCGGATTCCAACTACGAGCAAGTCTACAGCACAGTCCCGCTTACGCAGGCCCCCTTCGCCTGGGGCGGGACGAGCTACGTCTTCGAGGAAGACATGGCGCTCGAACGGGGCTACTGGATCAACACCGACAGCGCCGGTACACAGATCGTTATGGGCACCCCGGTTGCGTCTTCTGTGCTCGATCTCATGGCCGGTTGGCATCTCATAGCCGGCCCGAGCTGTGACCTGGACGTAACCGCCATCGACGACCCGGGCAGCATTCTCGTGCCCGGCTCCATCTTTGGCTACAACGGCGGCTATGTTGCAGCTGCCACCCTTGATGAGGGCGAAGGATACTGGCTCCAGACCTCAGCCGCAGGCCAACTCACGCTCGACTGCGCCGCCTCGGCCGGCAAGACCGCGCTCCCGGCCGTCATCCAGGACCCGACCGTGGCCGCCGCCTTCCGCCGGCTCATCGTCCGTGGCAACGGGGGCAGCCAGACCCTCTACTTCGGCGCGGCCTTCCCGCAGCCGCAGGCCGTTTCTTTTGCGCTTCCGCCGCCTCCACCCGCCGGCTCGTTTGATGCCCGCTTCGAGGGCGATAGCCGGCTCGTCGAAGCGGGAGAAGGGGTTGTCCAGATCCAGTCGGGCCAGTACCCGGTCACGGTCGAACTGGGTGCCGGATCGAGCATGATACTCGAAGAACTGGCGGACGGCGACGTCGTCGCTACCCGGCCCATCGCGGCCGGCGAACCCCTGCCCATCACCAATCCCGCGGTTACGGCGTTCCGCATCAGACCTTCCTGATTAGCGAGTAGCGAATAACCAGTAGCGATTAGCGATGAGGCCGGGAGTCTGTCGCCGAGTGGTGTGAGAACCAAAATCGCCCTGTCATCGCGATCGGACGCAGCGGCGCCAGCCGATGTGGGAGCAGAGCGACCTCCATGATAGTACCGAGGAGTGAGTAGCGGATCAGGTATTCGTTCGGGCGACGAACGTGCCGGCGTGGCTCGTGCTCGACCACAACGAACTTCCACTCGGTACACTGGCCGAAGGCGAGGAGCGCCTGAACGTGATTCTGTTGACATTTTATGTAGAAACGCCCCGGTGGGGCGTCTCAGCGAGGTATCCGGCTTTCGTAGGGCTCGGGAAAATCGTTGCCGTCAGGAGACGCCCCACCGGGGCGTCTCTACGACCAAAATATTTAAGAGGGGTGCGATCGTCGTCGGACACCGTTTGTCATGCCCGATAAGAAAGCCCCGTGAGCCGGCCGGTTGCGGCCAAAATCAATCAATCGAGGGGGAGGAACGACACGATTATCAAGCGACTCCAGAATGACAGCGACGGCGCGGCCGGCTACTGGACGTTTTCCGCCACCGGCCCCGGGATCTGGCTTGCATCCCCCACGACCCCTCGGGCGATAAACTGCATGATCAGCTTCGCGTGGTAGCGGCCGTTTTCGATGAACCAGCGGCTAGTCCGCAGCCCGCCGCAGACGGTGCCGGCCATGAACAGCCCCGGCCGCTCGGTCTCGAACGTATTGGGGTCGTGGATGGGGGAAAGGTATTCGTCGCCGGCGATCGTCACGCCCAGCCGCTCCAGGAAGGTGTAGTCCGGCCTGTACCCCGTCAGCGCGAGTACCCGGTCGTTCGGGATGGTCGTGCGTACGTCGGGTCCTTCGAAGGTGAGGCGGCCGGGCTCGATGGACACCACCCGGCTGTTGAAGTGCGCCTTGATCGCACCTTCTTTGATCCGGTTCTCGATGTCGGGCTTGATCCAGTATTTGATCTTATCCGATAGCTCCGCGGCGCGGACAATCATCGTCACGTGGGCGCCGGCGCGGTGGCACTGCAGCGCAGCCTTCGCGGCCGAGTTTTTGGCCCCGATGACGGCGACCTGGAGCCGGGAATAGGCGTAGGGCTCCCGAAAATAGTGGGTCACGTGGGGAAGATCCTCCCCGGGCGCCCCGATGGGATTGGGGATGTCATAAAACCCGGTTACGACGACCACCTTTCGGCACGCATACGCATCCTTGTCCGTCACGACCGTGAACGCCTGGTCCTGGCCTTCGAGGTCGACCACCGATTCATACAGACGGATGTCGAGCCCCTCCACGTCCGCTATACGGCGGTAGTAGTCGATCCCTTCCTCGCGCGTGGGTTTGACGCCCCGTGTTGTAAACGGGTGGTCGCCGATCTCGAGCAGCTCCGGCGTCGAGAAAAACTCCATGTTGGTGGGATAATCCAGCAGGGAGTTGACCAGCGCTCCTTTTTCGATGATCAGCGCCGAGAGTCCCTCGCGCTTCGCGCTGATGCCGCAGGCGAGGCCGACAGGGCCGGCGCCGATGATGATGACGTCGTGCATGGGGATCTAGCGGACGAGGCGCTTTTTGCGGAAGAAGTCGCGCATCAGGCCGGCCGCGGCGTCCTGTTCAACGCCCGAGACGATATCCACCTGATGATTCAGCCGACGATCCTGTAGGATATTGTAGAGGGTGGAGGCGGCGCCGGCTTTTTCGTCGAACGCACCGAACACGACGCGGGCGACTTTGGCCCACACAATCGCGCCGGCGCACATCGGGCAGGGCTCCAGCGTCACATACAACGTACACCCCTCCAGGTATTTCTGCCCGATCGTCTCGCACGCGGCCGTCACGGCGATCATCTCGGCATGGGCGGTGGGGTCCTTCAGCTGCTCCACCATATTCCGACCCCGGCCGATCACCATTCCCTGGCGCACAACGACCGCGCCGACGGGCACTTCGTTCGCGTCGAAGGCACGCTGTGCTTCGGCGAGGGCCATCTTCATCCAGCGCTTGTCGGGCTCGAGGAGCAATGAAAGACTCATGGGCGCTACAGGGTCTTGCGTGAGAGCGGGAGCGTCATGCAACGGGGCCCGCCCCGGCCGCGCGACAACTCGTTGCCTTCCAGCTTGATCACCATCTTTTCGCCCGGCACAAAATCACTTTCGTCGTGATAGGACAGGAAACCGCGCGCCGTCACGATCCGGTAGCCGCGCTCGCGCATCTCCTCCATCGTACGCACGTTGCGCTCGTAGCCAATCACCAGCCCGGGGGCCAGGGCGAAGAAGTTGGCGCCGTCCGTCCACTGCTCCCGCTTCTGCGCGAGCGGGTCATCTCCGCCGCAGGGAATAAACGAGAGGGTGCGCCCAAGCACGGACTCGAGCGCCGTCTTGAGGCCGACCCCGGTCTCGGCATAAAACCGGCTCGGGCTATCGCCACGGCTGTACAGTGCCACGTTGCCGGGCCGAGTCTGCTCGATCAGCGGGGGGAAGATCACGCATTCGTCGGGCGACACGAAGGTGAACACGGTGTCCAGATGCATGCACGCCCGTTGCTTGGGCAGATTGGCCATCACCACATGCTCGATAGGCGTCCGGGCAAACAGCTCGCGCACGACATTCATGACGCCGCCAAACGACGTGCGTTCGGAATGCCCGATCAGGATGGCCGACTCGTTCAGGACCAGCAGATCTCCCCCTTCAAACGTAACGCCCTCCGGCAGCTTAACGATGTGGTCCTTGAGTGCTACGAACCGGGGATGATAGTGGAGGACGACACTCAGGATGATGCTTTCTCGGGCGCGGGCGGCATTGGCGGGGTGACTCAAGATGATCGTGTTGCCGACGGTCGCCCCGAGATCGCGGGTAAAGAGCAGGTTGGGCACCGGCTGGGCATGAATCGGGAGACGCGACACGCCTGTGAGTGCGAAACGGTGCAGTTCGTTCGGGGAGAGGGCCTTGAGCTGCTTTTCAAACGCCTGCAGGTTCTGCGCCTGGGACACCTGGCAGAGTTGCTCGACAAAATCGAATCGGGCGGATTCCTGGTCGAATGCTTCCCGGAGCAAGGTCGCGATCTGGAGCACGGCGTCGTTCTCACCGATCACCTTCTCGAACACCGCACACATGAGCTGGTGTTCGTTATGGGCGTCCTCGACATGTAGGATATCCTCAAAGAGCAGCTCTTCCCTGTTTTCGGGCGAAACCATCGACATTTCTTCGCCCGGCGTATGGACGATGACACGGGTCAGATATCCTGTTTCGGACGTGACGTCGAGAGGACTGGCAACCAGATCCGGCTGTGGGGAGGGCGACACCGGCGGTGAAGTTGGAGGCACGGAGATGCAGCGGCTTGAGTGGCGTAACGGGATTCGTGTGCCTCTAAACGCGTGATCCAGTGGAAAGAGCCCGGGGGGAGACGATTGACGCGTTCAGCCGCGCCGTTCTTGTAGGACGCCGATAAAGCGTAGTATGAC
Source organism: Rhodothermales bacterium (assembly GCA_034439735.1). Taxonomy (NCBI): domain Bacteria; kingdom Pseudomonadati; phylum Rhodothermota; class Rhodothermia; order Rhodothermales; species Rhodothermales bacterium. The sequence continues at coordinate 17,828 of JAWXAX010000118.1, forward strand.
GGCGATGACGAAGAGCAGTAAGAGCGCCTTGAGTGCGTAATGGAGCAGGAAGCCGGCAATCTGCAGGATCACGCCCAGAATCATGATCGCGACGAGCAGAACGATCGCGATAAAGATCCATCGGATGATGTGTTGGAGGTCCATGGGCGCGTGTGGTGTGAGGCGGCGTGTAGAGCTTACGGTATACCGGTCAAAAACCAAACCCCGGATTAAAATACTCGGTGCTCGAGAGGGCGTCACCATTTCCTATGAAGCCGCCCACCAGCAGTATTCGTCCCGAAGGCAGTTTGGTTGCGGTATGACCGTGCCGGCGCTGCGAGGGCGACTCGTTCTCAAACAGAAAAAATTGGTCCAAGGATTCCACGTAGACCTCGGAGTTCTGAAGCACAGGTCCCCCCAGGAAGATCCGCCCGCCGAACGAGAAGATGATGCCAGGTTGCAGCGTGGCGGTGGCGTGCCGGAATCGCCCCTGAACGAACGGGGTGGAGCCTATGATCTGCAGCGGGGAGGAGTCGAAGTCGATCGTGAAGTTCATCTTCTCTTCCGAGGTCTCCGTGTAATACGTCCCGGCGACCAGGTAGCGGCCGTTGCTGCTTGCCCCTTCCGGATCCAGAGGGGCTACGGTATGGCTGTAGATTTCTCCGATGCCATCCACGGCAACCCCGCCGTCGCCTACGGCGAACAGGGTGTCGCGAGCGAAACGGAACGTCTGGAAATCCCGAAGCGGTTTGATCTCGCTGCGCGTGTCCGTCTCATTTTCGCCGATTCCCCCCTGAACGTCGATCACCGTGCCCCGGGAATCCGTCGTGATAAACATGACGTGGTAGGCGCGAGCGATCGGGGGCCCGACATACGGCACTCGAATAAAACGATTTGTGGCCGGGTCAAACAGTTCGACTTCGGGCACCAGGTGGGATAGCTGCACGGGGGTGCCTCGCGAGGCGCCGCCGAGGACGAGCAGCCGGCCATCGGGCAGGCGCGCGGTGGCGTGGCCAGTCCGGCCGCGGATCATACGGTTGGGGAGTAACTCAAAAGAAGGCGCTTCGGGGTCGAGCGAAAAAGCCGTGTTGAGCGCCGGATCGACCATGCCCGGGGCGCCACCGATCAGGATGAGCCGGCCATCCGGCAGCAGCGTCGCCGTGTGTTCGCCGATTCGGAAAGGGGGCGGAAGTGTGGGGCTTTCGTTCGAAAACTGGAACTGCATCCGGATGAGGGAGACTTCCTCAACACCTTCCACGCCGGCCACATCGATGGCCTCCACCCGAAAGTCGTTGACCCCAAGCGCCAGGGTTACCGTGTCCACCCAGGTATCGTCGATCGGGTCAAACGCCATCTCCCGGCCATCGATCTCGATATGATCGATGAGACGAAACGAAGAGGCGCGTACTTTTATCGTGACGACCGAGTCCTCGAAAATCTGATTCACCGAAGGGGCCAGGAGCTCGAGCTCGGGCGGTCTGGGGTCGACAAACGGGCGGTCGCAGGCCGCGAAGATGAAGGTGACCGCCAGGAAAAGCGCCGGCCCGAATAGACGCGGCATGGCCGGGACGCGTTGACCAACGGCCGTGGCGGCATCAAGTGGGGCAGTACCGGCGCGAAGCATAAGCAAGGTGGCGTAACAGCGATTCGACGCTGAGTATAACCGTCAGCAAGATTCAACACCTAATCGATCGGCGAAGTTCGCGGCTCATCGAGGTAGCGGACGGCCTCCAGTGTGAGGCCGTGGGCCGGCGCGGCCGGCCCCGCCTCCCGCCGGTCGCGGGCCTTCAACACCCGCCCGATGTCGTCCGCCGGCCGCTTGCTTTGGCCGATTTCGACCAGGGTGCCCACGATGGCGCGGACCATCCCGTGGAGGAAGCGGTCCGCCGCAATACAGAACAGCCAGTCTCCCGCGCGCTGTTCGGGGCGCCACACGGCGTCCCGGACGGTGCAGACCCGGTTCTGCGTCTCGGAGGCGGTGAGGCAAAACGAGTCGTAGTCGTGCTCGCCCAAGAGCGCATGGCAGGCAGCGTTCATCCGGTCAACATCCGGCGAGGGCACGACCAGCGCGCGGAAACGCCGCTCAAGCGCGATGGGCGTCGTGCTCACGCGGTAGTGATAGAGGCGTTCGACGGCGTCGTAGCGGGCGTGAAAGGAGTCGGGCGCCGGCGCGACATCCCGCACCGCGATGGCGTGGGGCAATAATCCATTCAGCGAGGCGCGCAGCCGGAACGGGTCGATCGGTTCCGCCGTTTCGAAGTGGCCGACCTGTCCGCGCGCATGCACGCCGGCGTCCGTCCGCCCTGATCCAACCACCGCAGTCGGACGGCGCAGGGCCACGCTCAGGGCGTCCTCCAGGGCTTCCTGGATGGTTGCGACGCCGGATTGGCGCTGCCATCCGGAAAATTCCGTCCCATCGTATTCGATCAACAGGCGATATTTCATGGGCAGGCGTGGTGGAAACGCGTCGAATTAACGATCATCCAGGATGTCCGAGCCGAAAATACTCCGCGACGCGCTGCCGCGCATCTACCTGACGGGATTCATGGGGAGCGGGAAAAGCACCCTCGGCGCCGCGCTGGCCACGCGGCTCGGCTATGATTTTGTCGATCTCGATGAGCGGATCGTGGAGCGGATCGGGATGCCGATCGCCCCTTTCTTTAAACAGTTCGGCGAGGCGGCTTTCCGCTGGCACGAGACGGAAGCCTTATACGAAACAGCTGAACGGGCGCCACTGGTTGTGGCCGTCGGCGGCGGGGCATTGGTTTCGGAAGACAATCTGGCTTTTGCCCTGGCCCATGGGCTCGTGGTTTACCTGCACGTGGAGCCGGCCGAGATCGTACGACGCCTCCGAGCGGAACCGAACACCCGGCCCATGCTGCTGGATCCGGAAGGGCATCCGATGCCCGAGGCGCTGGTGTCCGAACGAATCACGCGCCTCATGACTTTCCGGGATCCCATCTATCGCCGCGCTCATCTAACCGTGGATGTTGGCCCGTATTCGGTGGATGAAGGATGCCGGCAGCTCGACGCGCAGATAAACGGGTACGTGTCTTCTCCTTCGCCATAATCTTCAGGGGATACGCACCGGCGTGAGACGGAACGTACGGCGATGGTACGTCGTCGGGCCGTGTGTGGCCAGAGCCCGGTAGTGCGCGGGGGTCGGGTAGCCGGCGTTGCGGGCCCAGCCGTACTCGGGATGCGTCGCGTCCAGATCGCGCATCAGGCCATCGCGGACCGTCTTCGCGATGATCGACGCTGCCGCGATGCTGTGGGAGAGGGCGTCGCCCTTCACGATGGTGCGTGTGGGCCATGCCGGGTTCGGAAACGAACGGTTGCCGTCGATCAGGACAATATCCGGGTCGATCATCAGGTTGACCGTTGCCCTCCGCATGGCTTCGAGTGAAGCCCACAGGATGTTGAGGTGGTCGATTTCTTCCGGCGAACAGATGCCGATGCCCACCGCGACCGCCTCCCGTCGGATGTCGATCGCCATCCGTTCCCGTTGTTCGGCCGGCATCGTCTTGCTATCTCGTACGCCCTGAAGATACACGTCCGGAGGAAAAACAACCGCCGCCGCCACGACCGGGCCGGCCAGGCAGCCTCGTCCGGCCTCGTCCGCGCCGGCCACCCGAGACCAACCCTGCCGCCAGTAGATCTTTTCTATGTCGAGTGATGGACTAATCGCTTCCCGTTCCTTTCTTTGCTGTGCATCAGAAGCCCTTTCAGGCATCAAACCACAAGGAGTGAGTATATGGCGAAAAAAGTCAACGTCGCAATCATCGGGCTCGGCTTCGGGGCCGAGTTCATCCCCATCTACCAGCGCCACCCGGACGCCGTCTGCTACGCCGTCTGCCAGCGCAATGAAGACAAGCTGCACGAGATCGGCGATGCGTTTGGCATCGAGGTGCGGTATACCGACTACCAGTCGGTCCTGGACGACCCGAACATCGATGCCGTGCACATCAATACGCCCATCGCCGTGCATGGCATCATGAGCTTGCAGGCGCTGCAGGCCGGCAAACACACGGCCTGCACGGTACCCATGGCCACCACCGTGGAGGAGTGCCTGCGGATCGCCGAGGCGCAGCGCGCCAGTGGGAAGAACTATATGATGATGGAGACGGCGGTCTACACACGCGAGTTTTTGTATGCGAAGGAGTTGCTCGATAGTGGGAAACTGGGCAAGATCCAGTTCCTGCGCGGCTCGCATCAGCAGAATATGGGGTTGCCTGGATGGCCGGCCTACTGGTATGGCTTCCCACCGATGCATTACGCCACCCACGCCGTCAGTCCGCTCCTGGCGCTTGCCGGCACCACGGTCGATGAGGTCGTCTGTTTTGGGTCCGGCCGGATCCAGGAGGAATACGTTCCGCTGTACGGCTCGCCGTTCGCCGTGGAATCGGCCCTGATGAAGCTGCGCGATTCGGAGCTCGCCTGCGAGGTCACGCGTTCGCTCTTCCACACCATCCGCCAGTACCGCGAGAGCTTCGATGTCTACGGCACCCAGCGCTCGTTCGAATGGGAGCAGCTGTTCGAGGAAGGGATGGTGCTGTTTTCCGGTTTTGAGGACGCGGAGCGGGTTAAAGTGCCCGACTACGGTCATCGCCTCCCGCGCGAGATTCAGTCCTTCACTCAGGCAGGCGTATACGACGAAGAACACGAGCACACCTCCTTCATCCAGGGCAGTGGCCACGGCGGATCCCATCCCCACCTCGCCAACGAGTTCATCGAGTCCATCGTCCAGGGCCGGGCACCGATGCCCGACGCGGCCACTTCCGCGAACTGGACCATGGCCGGCCTCTGCGCGCACGACTCGGCCATGAAAGGCGGCGTAGCGATCACGGTACCCCGGGTCGACTGATCTCGCCGGCTGCTCGTTTAACCCATAAAATTGAAGCCCGGAGGCAACACCTTCGGGCTTCTTTCATTTCTCGAAAGCCCCTTTTATTTCTCGACAAGTCGGCAATAGATAGCCCGGATACGAAAACTGTCCTCCGTAATAAATTCCTGACTTTCTGCGCATCCGAGGTGACTTTTTCCTCATTTTTGGATGTTTTGTTTGAAGAAATAGAAGAGAAAGCGCTTTTATTATTTCGGCATACTGGCTTGTCGCCTTAAAAAATTATATATATCGATCCACCGACTAAGCCTTCCGTCGAATCAACCCCCAACCAAACGAATATCCTACATGAAAGCCATGCGACCTGTACTCCTTCTGCTAGCCGTTCTAATTTTAGGAAACATTCGCCCCGCGGCGGCTCAGTCGTTTAGCCTGGGCGCCGATGTCGTCAGCCGGTACATCTGGCGCGGGGTCGACTTTGGCGAGTCGATGAGTGTTCAGCCCGCGCTTGAATTCAGTGCGGGCGCTTTGACGGTCGGTTCATGGGCCTCCTACTCGATCTCGGCTTCGGGAGCGTATGCCAACGAGCATGACCTGTATGCAAGCGTGGCGCTTGGGCCCATCACGGTGGGTATCACGGATTATCACTTCCCGGCGCCGGGTAACGACTCGCTCGGCCTCGACTACTTCAACTACGAGGATGGCGGTTCGCACTTTCTGGAACTGAACGTGGGCGCCGGCGGGACGGAGACCTTTCCCCTCTCGATTTCGGCGAACATTTTCTTCCACAACGACGACGACAACTCGGTCTACATCCAGCTGGATTACCCCTTCACGGTGGAGGATGTGGATCTGGGCGTGACAGTCGCGTTTGTGCCTCAGGAAAGCGCGTTTTACCGCACGTCGGCCTTCGGATTCGTGAATCTCGGTCTGTCGGCGTCCCGCGAACTCAAGATCACCGACTCCTTCTCGTTGCCGGTTTCGGTAGCCTACATGATCAACCCAACGCCGAATGCGGCGCGGAGCTTTCTGGTGTTCGGCGTCAGCCTGTAGCGTCTTGTCCGTCTCGTAACTTTCTTGCCGGGCCAGCAAGGATACGTCATGCGCGGCGTGTTGCCGGATTTCTCCGGGGCACGTCGCGCATGTTCGTCAGGAACGGGCGTTGTAGGTGTCGGGCAGGTCGTTTTCGAAGAGCACGGTGTCGCCGGCCTGGAGATGGCAGTCGAGGTAGGCGCGGGCATCGGAAAAGGAGGGGTAGATGAGGATGTGGTCCTCCGGGAAAGCTCTCCGGCGGAGGCCTTCCTGGATGGGACGCGTCTGTTCGTCGCCGATGAGGATGGCGAGGTCGACCTGGCCGGCCATGTGTTCGCCGAAGAGGCGGTTTTCTTCCTCCTGGCGGGCGCCGAGTTCGACCATCCCGGGCGTGACGACGACGCGCTGCCCGCCGGTGAACGCTCCCAGCACGTCCAGCGCATGCCGTGCGCCCACCGGGTTTGCGTTGAATGCGTCGTCAATGATCGTGTACGTTCCCTGTCGTCGTAGCTGGAGGCGGTGTTCGATCGGTTCGATCCGGGCGACGGCATGGGCAATCTGTCGGAGGCGCATGCCATAGTGCCGGCCGACGGCCACGCCCAGCAAGATATTGACGACATTGTGCTGCCCGAGCAACTGCGACCGGAAAGGATGTTCGGCGCCCGTGTCATCCCGCACGATAAAAGACAGGCCTTCCGGACCGTAGACGAGATCGCGGGCCACGATGTCGGCGTCCGGCACGGCGCCTGCGGATACGCGCCACACCTTGCCCGGTGCGCGGGCCGCCATCGCCTCGACATTCGGGTCATCGGCGTTTAGCACCGCGACTCCGCCGGGTTTGAGCCCTCCGAGCAGGTCGCTTTTTTCGGCCGCGATCGCTTCGATAGAGCCCATCGTTTCGAGGTGCGCCGGCCCGACGGACGTGACGATGCCCAGGTCGGGCGCGGCGATGGCGCACAACTCCCGAAGATCGCCCCGATACCGCATGCCCATCTCGAGGACGAGTAGCTGGTGTTCCGGCTTGAGCTGTTCGTTAATAACGAGACAGATACCCATGGGAGTGTTATAGGAGCCCGGAGTAGCGAGCACGTTCCCCCGCTGACGCAGGATTTCGGCCACGATGAACTTGACGCTTGTCTTGCCATAGGAGCCCGTGACCCCGATCACCTGCAGGTCGGTTCGCCGGCGCAGCGTCTCGGTGGCCTGTCGTTTGAACCCATTCTGGAGCCAACGTTCATAGGGCGCCATGAGGTAGGCAGCCAGGAGCACCCAGAGCGGAGCGAGGAGGTCCGCCGCGAGCCACCCGAGCAGGTATCCTGCGGCGCCCTGGAGGGGGCCCGCGGAAAAAGCCAGCAGCGCGCCGCCGGCGACCGGGGCCGTTGCGCATACGAAGGCGGCGCCAGCGAGGCGCTTCATCCGGCCCGTGAAGGCAATCGGCTTCTTGATCTGAAATCCGAGGTAATGCCGGGATGAAGCGAAGGCAATCGTCCACAACAGGGCTGCCGCGACGGCGCCGTACCGGTGAAAGGCGGCTGTCGCAACGAGGAGCAGGCCGAGGATATGGGATATACGTACGATCTGGCTACGCCCGCGGGAGCGTAGCCAGGACCGAAACCGGGGTGGTTTATAAGACTCCAACTGCAGCATGTGCAGGTAGAATCGCAGGCGTTGCCAGCATCGCCATAACGCGCTCAACGTAGCGGCGGCGATGCCCAGGCTGTAGAGGATCTGAAACAATGCGTCCATGCAGGGGATGATCCGGGTGGAGCGATCAGGCGGCGGGCGTGGGTTCGAGAAAGCGGGTGATGGCCTCGCTCGTCAGAGCCGGCTGGTCGAGGTACCCGTAGTGTCCGGCGTCCTGTAACGGGACTAACGTGGCGTTTGGCAGGCCGGATACCAGCGTCGTCATCTGGGTATGGGAAATGGCATCGTCCCGGGTGCCCCAGAGGATTAGAACCGGAGCGGTTATCCGGTCGAGCCGATCTTCCAGATAACAGGTTACTGTTTTTACGAAGGTCTCGCGCATGACCCCCTGTAACTGCCGGAAATCTGAGGACCCCAGCATGGGCCAGATCCACGTGTGTCTGAGCCAGTCCATCCCGATGGCGCGCAGGCGAGGAGGGAGGAGGGTCATGGGCGCTTTCAACGTGCGGGCGAGGCCGCTGCGCAGGTAGTAGCCGGCGGAGCGCGACGGCCGAATGCCCGAGGGGCTGATCAGGACGAGGCGTTCGATCAGCGGGGCGAATTCCGGTTCGCTGGCCATATAAAGGGCGATTCGACCGCCATTCGAATGCCCGATGATGGGAGCGCGTCGCAGGCCTTCCGAAGCCATGAAAGCCGCGATGAGGCGCGCGTATTCCGGCACGCCCCAGGGCTCGGGGGGCGGCGGGGTCGTGCCGTGCCCGGGGAGATCCGGCGCCAGCACCCGGTACGTAGCGGCTAGCGGCAACGCCAGGGCATGCATGAGCGAGGCGTTACTACCCCATCCATGCAACAGGATCACGGTGTCTGCATCCGGTGGTCCGCTTCGTTCCACCTGGAGGCGGGATACCCACGTGCTCGGGTCAGTCATCGCTGTCGCTTCGTTTATATGCGGCTCATCAAGCGTCCGGAAACCATCGGCGTGAAGCAACGTTCCATAACGGAGTTTTTGTAGCTATTCCTTGTTGGTTGGAAGTTGGGAGCTTGCGAGACGCGCCACCTGCGCGTCCAGAACGTGTCCGGATAGCATGGCCCGGCGGCGGTGGATGCCGTGAGAGAGGTCCATGCGTGTGGAAATCCGACGCCGTGAGTGGCCTCACGGCGATGTCAGAAAAAAGCGGGACGTGTTTCCTGTTTTAGATTGGTATGTAATTGGCCTTTCCGTGTTTTGTGGAATAGAAGGTCAACGTTAACCCAGAGACTAGATCCTTTTAACATTGTATGGGAGAGATACCTTTCCGTGGTATACTCGAGCTGATTGGCGACAAGAAGTTTGGGTTTATTCGTGAGTTGCGGCCTGAATTGCCGAAGGGAGAGAACGACGCATTTGCCCCTCCACCGCTGATACGTAAGCTGAATCTGCGCGACGGCGTGATCCTGGAAGGGACGTTACGTCCCGGTCGCAAGGGCGATCTGCAGGTGGAAAAAGTGACCACGATCATGGGTGTTAGCCCGGACGAGTGGGTGCGGACGCGGGACTACGAGACCGGTTCGATCATCTACCCCGAAGAGAAGCTGAATCTCGTGACGGGGCCGACGGATTTTTCGATGCGCGCCGTGGACCTCGCCGCACCGATCGGGAAAGGGCAGCGTGCCCTCATTGTGGCGCCGCCCCGGACCGGCAAGACCATTCTTTTGAAGCAGATTGCGGCGGCAATTACCCGAAACCACCCGGAGGTTGCCCTCGTGGCGCTGCTCGTGGATGAGCGGCCCGAGGAAGTGACGGATTTCCGCCGATCCACCTCTGCCATGGTCTTTGCATCCTCTAACGATCGGGAAGCGGATAACCACGTCCGCGTTTCCACGTTATCCCTGGAATACGCCAAGCGGCTTGTGGAGCTCAAGCGGGATGTCGTGCTGTTATTGGACTCGTTGACGCGCCTCGGCCGCAACTTCAACCTGTGGACGGAAGGCAGTGGGCGAACGTTGTCCGGCGGTCTGGATTCTCGGGCCATGACGATCCCTCGAAAGATATTTGGCGCCGCGAGGAATATCGAAAACGGCGGCTCGCTGACCATCATTGCCACGGCCCTGATCGAGACGGGCAGCCGCATGGACGAAGTGATTTTTGAGGAATTCAAGGGGACGGGCAATTCCGAAATTGTGCTGGACCGCCAGATGGCCGATAAACGCATCTACCCGGCGATCAATCTACGGAAGAGCGGCACCCGAAACGAGGAGTTGCTCCTGGGCGATATGGTGGCACAGCATCACAAGCTTTTCCGGGCGCTGAACAGCCGGCCGCCGATCGAGGCCATGCAGGCATTGCTGCGCCATTTCCAGCAGATCCCGACGAACGAACGTCTGCTCAATGAGCTGATCCCGAATTAGCCGACCGGCCGATCCGGTGTAGCGAACCGCCTGCCTGTTTTTTTTGATGTCAGGGGCACTCCATACGGTGCTTTTAAATTGCCTCAGTGTCAGGGAGGATTATTTTAGGTAGTATGACGAATGCCTAAAAAAGTATTGACATAGAGTCAATAGGTTCCTATTATTCAGGGCGTTTGGTTGCATCTCCTCTGGTTTCAATGGCGCCTGGCTCACTCCCTGAGTCGGGCGCCTTTTTTATACGACTCTTTTTTGTAGGACTCTTTGAGGGCATCCTGGCAAATCTTGACACCTTCTTAATGGGTGGGGTGAATCTTGTTCAGCAACGTGACGTAGTGGTCAAAAACTGACTCACGCGTCACCTTTCCTGAACCGAGCATGGAGGTACCAACGTCCCGAAGAGCACGCGAACGCCAGTTGCGGCGAGATGCCATCCTGTCGGCCGCGCGGGTGGAGTTTGCGGAGAAAGGATTCGAGCATGCCAAGCTCGATGACATTGCGCGTAGGGCGGAGTTCGGCAAAGGGACCCTGTACAACTACTTCAGGGAGGGCAAGGAGGCCATGTTGTTTGCCCTCTTTGATGGGTTTTACGACGACATGGAGCGGCTGGTGCGGGTCTCGTTTTTACCCGTCGAAGAGAAGAAAATAACGTTCCGTCAGGCGCTCTATGACTATACGTTGTCATGCCTCTCGTTCTATTTACACGACAAGGAGCTTTTTCTCATTCTCGTAAAAGAGGCACATCGGATGTGTTTTGGAGAGAACGAAGGGCATGCGTCGTATTTCCGGGCGCAACAGGAGCGCATTGTACACGCGTTTACCGTACCGATAGAGGCGGCCATGGGCGCCGGCACGATCCGTACCATGGACGTGCATGCGACGGCGCACATCATCCTGGGCAATATTCAGGGGCTACAGGTGCACCTGTTGTTGGCCGGCGACACCGCCTGCTCGCCGCTGGCTCCGGAGTCGGCAGCCGGGTTTCTGACCCATCTTTTAATGGATGGACTGAGTGTCTGATCGGTCCCATCCGCTCCCAAAGACCAGTATAACTGTATGCTGTATCGTTGTCCATTAAGGTTGTTGAAGGCGTTCGGCCTGGTCTTCGTGGTGCTGGTGATCGCCGCCCCTCGGGTGGGCTACGGGCAGTTCGCCTCGATTTCACCCCTGTCGCCTCGAGAGCCGATCACGCTTACACTCGAAGAGGCGCTGCAAATCGCTTATATCCAGAATTATGCGATGAAAGATGCGCGGCTGGGGGTAGAGGAAGCGGATGCCCAGGTAAAGGAGGGGTATGGCCAGTTGTATCCTCAGATCGAGGCATCGAGCAGCTATACGCGTAACTTGAAGAGCGCCAACCCGTTCTCGGGCAGTTCGGCCGGCAATCTCTTCTCCTCGCTGGGGTTTATAGACTGGCTGGCGTACAACGAGCGTTCCCGTACAGACGAAGACCCCGGCACGGACCCTCTTACGTTTGACGATTTCATCGATCGGCAACAAGAGGGTATCGACCGCGCCGGCATCATTCTGGACGCGCAGGACAACCCGTTCGCCGTGCCGAACCAGTTTCAGTCCGGCATTACCATCACTCAGAAGATCTTCGACTTCAGCGCGTTCATTGCGGTGAAAGGCGCATCGCGCTACCTGACGACTGGCCGGGAGTACGGGCTCAAACGGCAGGAACAGGTCATGATCGACGAGGTTCGCGCCGCCTTCTACCAGGCGCTCCTGGCTCAGGAATCGATTGAAGTCGCGCGTCAGAGTGTGGGACGCACCGGCGCCACGCTCAGTGAAATCTCACGCCAGGTGACGCAAGGAGTGACGCCCAAATTTCAGCGCTTGAGCATGGAGGTGGAGCTGGCGAACCTCGAGACGGCTTTGTTGCAAACCTCCAACCGCGCCGAGCAGGCGTTCGATCAGCTCAAGGTAGTCGTTGGCATCCCGGTCGATCAGCCCCTCCATCTGGTGGGGCAACTCGCCGTGGATTCCATTGGAGAGTTTCAGACCATCTCGATGGAAGACGCCGTGGGCGTGGCCATCGACCAACGGCCCGACCTCGACCAGTTGCGCGAGAGCATCAAACTGCAGCAGTTGAATGCGCGTGTGACACGAAGCAGTTATCTGCCCACGCTGAACGCGTTCGCCAACTTCAGCTATGTCGGTAACGTACCGGGCAATCGGACCTTCCTGATCGCCGACGCGGATGATCCGTTTACGTTCAGCCAGGGGTCGAATTCCTTCTTCAGCTCCAGTTACTGGAATCCGGCGATTAATGTGGGCTTCCAACTGCGTTGGCGGCTGTTTGATGGATTCCAGAGCCGTTACCGGGCTCAACAGGCGACCATCGCCGCGGACCGCCTCGAGGTGCAATTCGATCAGCAACTGCAAGGCGTCCGGCAGGAGGTGGCGCTGGCGCTTCGTAACCTGGAGGCCGCCCGCATGCAGATTGCCAGCCAGGAACGGAATAGCGAGCGGGCCGCATTGAATTATGCCTACGCCGGCAAACGGCTCGAGGAGGGCGTCGCCACGCCGCTGGAAGTGCGGAATGTATCCGACCAGCTGGATCAGAGCCGGCTGAACCACCTCCAGGCCATCCACGACTACCTGCGCGCTCGGAGCGCGTTCGAAACGGCTGTCGGCATGCCGCTCGCCAATTCGGAGGAACTGAATCTTGCCCTTGCCCGCTGGCGCGAATAACGCTGACATAAGCTTACGACGCTGTATCATCATGACTTCTATGAGCCCTATGAATCGTCTTTCCTTACTACATTTTTATGCGTTCGCCGTGTTCGTCCTGATGCCGTTTGCAGGGATGGGATGTGGCGGCGCGCAGAACGATGACGCTACCGGTGCGGCGGCGGTGCCCGTGGCCACGGTGGGTCGCAGCGTGCGTATCGAGACGCTGGTCGTGTCGCCTACAGCCTTTGTCGACGTCATCGAACTGACCGGTTCGGTGGAAGCCAGTAACGATGCGGCGTTGTCGGCCGAGTCGAGTGGCACCTTGCTGTACCGCGCCGCGCGTGGGGCCTATGTAGGTAAGGGGGGTGTCGTGGCGCAGATTGACTCGACGATGTTATACGCCGGCTATCGTCAGTCGGAGGCGATGTTCGACGCCGCTCAGGCGCAGTTTAATCTGGCGCAAGACACGTACGATCGGCAAACGCCGCTGTATCAGGATTCGATCATCAGCGCGACCGAATACGAACGCGTTAGGGCCGAGTTGAACCAGAGCGCGGCCCAGCTGCGCCAGTCCGAGGCTGCGCTCGCCCAGTTGCGCGAGCAGCTTGACAATACGCGAGTAACGGCGCCCTTTGGCGGGTACGTAGAAGAACACATGGCGGAAGTAGGGGAGCAGGTGGTGATGGGTACCCCCGTGGCGCGCCTGGTTAACAGCGCAGCCGTCAAAGTCGCCGCCGGCGTGCCTGAGCGGTACGCCAGCACGATTCGCAAAGGGACACCGGTCGAGATCGAGTTCGGTCCAAACGGCGACGGCCGCATTTCGGCGGAGATCGAGTTCGTGGGCGGTGCGATCGACGCCGCAAGCCGGACGTTTCCGATTGAAGTGCGCGTCGAGAATCGCGAGGGCATCCTCAAGCCCGAGATGACCGCGCGGTTGTTCGTGACGCGTGACCGATTGGCTGACGTGCTGGTTGTGCCTCAAACGGCCGTATTGCTCGATGAGGCCGGCTACGGCGTTTTTGTGGTCGGATCCGAGGACGGCAAACGTGTCGCCCATGCCCGCACGGTCGAAACCGGTGCTTCGTATGGCGGCTATGTCGTGATTACTGACGGCATCGAAGCCGGCGAAGAAGTGGTCATCCTCGGTCAGCAAAATCTTACTGAAGGCGACGTCGTCGAGGTCGTATCGACTACTGAGAGCGCCTCGTTGCGTCTCGTGTCTACCGAATAATCATCGTCAACCGTTCGGCATCCGCGTTATGAGAATCACCGATATCTCGATCCAGTATCGCACCAGCGTCCTGGTGTTGACCGCCATTCTTACGATTGGTGGCCTGCTGAGCTACCTGACGATCCCGAAGGAAGCCAACCCGTCCATCGAAATCCCGCAGATCGTCGTCACGACCATCTACCCGGGAGCGAGCCCGGACGACATCGAGTCGCTCGTGACCCAGCACATCGAACAGGAGGTGCAGGGACTGAGTGGGATCAAGGAAATCCGATCGACCTCGACGGAGGGGGTGTCGACGGTGATTGTGGAATTCGATCCCGACGTGTCGATCGACGACGCACTGCAGAAGGTGCGCGATAAGGTGGGCATCGCCAAGTCGGAAATACCGCCTGAAGCCGAGGAGCCTCTCGTGAGCGAGATCGACCTCCAGGAGTTTCCGATCATGACGATCAACCTGGCCGCTGGCTACTCGCTCGCGCGGTTGAAGGATGTAGCCGAGGATCTCGAGGAGCAACTCGAGGGCATCCCGTCGGTGCTGAAGGTAGATGTGATCGGGGCACTCGAGCGGGAGGTGCAGGTGGATGTCGACCTGAACGCGCTCAAGTCGTATAACCTGGCGTTTGAAGACGTCATTGCTACGATTCGTGAGGAAAATACCAACATTCCCGGGGGGTCGATCGACGTCGATCGGGCCAATTATCTTGTGCGGGTGAACGGTGAGATCGAAGCGCCGGCCGAACTGGAGAATCTGGTGGTCGAAGCCCCGGGAGGGGTGCCCGTCTACATTCGAGATATCGCTACCGTCGTCTTCGGATTCAAAGAACGTGCGACCTATTCGCGGCTGGAGATGATCCAGGAAGAGGACGAGGAAGGCGCGCTCCGCATGTTGTCCGACGAAGAGTTGGCCACGCTCCAGGTGGTCAGTCTGAACATCGTGAAACGTTCAGGCGCCAACATACTCGATACGGTAAAAGAGATCGACGAGAAGATGGCCGCGTTTACCTTTCCGGCCGGCACGAGGCATGTCATCACGGGCGATATGAGCGTGTACGTTGAGGCCATGTTGAAAGACCTGGAGAACAACGTCATCAGCGGTCTCATTTTCGTTGTGGCCGTGTTGCTGTTTTTCCTGGGCGTGCGGAATGCCTTCCTGGTGGGCATCGCCATTCCGCTTTCGATGTTTATAGCCTTCATCCTCTTTCAAACGCTCGGATACACGCTCAACTTCATCATCCTATTCAGCCTGATTATCGCGCTTGGGATGCTGGTTGATAATGCGATCGTGATCATTGAGAATATCTACCGATTCCGAGAGCAGGGGTACTCCCGGTTCGAGTCGGCGCGGCTGGGTACCAGCGAGGTCGGTCCCGCCGTGATTGCTTCGACGGCCACCACCGTGGCGGCATTCGCTCCCATGTTGTTCTGGCCGGGCATCATCGGGGAGTTCATGAGTTATATGCCGCTGACGCTCATCGTGACCCTGATTTGCTCGCTGTTCGTGGCGCTTGTGATCAACCCTGTGTTCATGGGGATCTATGCCCGGATGGACAACGAAGAATCACCTCCCATGCGGCGCGCGGCGCGGATCGGGGCGACCGTGCTTGTGGCACTGACCGGTGTCGTGATCG
Organism: Rhodothermales bacterium; assembly: GCA_034439735.1. NCBI lineage: Bacteria > Pseudomonadati > Rhodothermota > Rhodothermia > Rhodothermales > Rhodothermales bacterium. The sequence continues at coordinate 33,249 of JAWXAX010000118.1, forward strand.
GCATCGCCAACTGGAAGTCGCTGGTCGTACTCATCGTCGCCATTCCGGTGTTGATCTGGATGCACAAACACGTATTCAAGCCCATGGGCGACCGATTCGTGCAGACTGGATTTCCAAGGATTGTCACGCGATACAGGACGTTTCTGAACTGGATGCTTGAGCGGGACTACAGCGCGAAGCGTGCCTTGCTACGAAATACGTTTTCGTTGGGCGCCTTCACGCTGGGGGCGGTGGCGCTTGTCCTTGGCGGCATCATCAGCCGCATAGCCGGCCAGTATGCCGGCATGATTCTGCTCGTACCGGGCGGGATTCTGGCGGCCCTCGGGCTCATCGGTATCTTCGTGCACATTGCAGAAATCCTGTACATCGGTGGAAAGACGACCGTAAAAGGGGGCGTATACCTTGCCCTTGGTATCGGGGCGTTACTGGGGATCATCCAGATAAGCCCTCGCCATCTGGAGCCGAGCGCCGCCGTTGTGTTGATGGCCGTGCCTGTGCTGGTAGTGCTAATCGGCGCGCTGGGCTGGGTGTTTAAAGCCCCCCGGCAACTCATCCTGACGGACAACCGCTCGCGGTTGCTGAACGGGGTCATTGGGTCACTTTTTGGCATAGTGGGTCTCTTCGTGCTCGCACCGACGGGCGTCGAGTTTTTCCCGACAACAGATCCGAACCAGGTGGCCATTGAATTTGAGGCGCCGCTTGGGACGAACCTGGAGACGAGTAATGGCGTGGCTCTGGAGGCGCACTCCCGGATCGATGCGCTGTTACATGACAACCCAAACCTCCGCGCGAACGTCAAGAATATGTTGACGAATGTCGGCGTCGGGGGCGACGTCATGTTTGGCGGCAGTGCGGCCGGCCCCGAGCGGGCGCGCCTGACCTTGAATCTGGTGGACTACGAGGACCGCGCCGAGCCTAGCCCCATCACCATGGCGGCACTCCGGAATCAGCTCAAGGGCATCCCGGGAACGGAGGTTACGTTCAGCCAGGATCAATCCGGCCCCCCCGTTGGCAACCCGGTCAACATCGAGATTTCCGGAGCGGACTTCGAGGTGATCAGCCGTGTGGCAACGGAGGTCAAGACGCGATTGAGCGAAGCATCGGAAACGGGCGCCATACCCGGGCTGGTGGATGTGAATGACAACCTGAACTCGGGCCGTCCCGAACTCCAGGTCGATATCGATCGCGAGCGCGCGGCCCAATACGGGTTGTCGACGAGCCTCATCGCCTCTACGATCCGTTCGGCCATCAACGGCTCCGAAGCCGGCACGTACCGCACCGGTAAAAACGAGTACGACATCATTGTACGCCTCGCGGAGTCCGACCGGTCCAGCCTCGAAAGCCTCCGCAATCTTACCATCGTGCACGAAGGGCAGCAAGTGCCCCTCGTAGCCGTCGCCGACATGCAACTGCGTGGCGGTTTAGGGTCGGTGACGCGGCTTGACCTGTACCGGGTAGCGACGGTGACCGGAAAGGCAGCCGATGGCTTCACTGGCCCTGAGGTGCTGGCCTCCACAAGGGCGCACCTGGCGGATTACGAGACCACCGTGCCCGAGGGATATACCCTTACCTATACAGGCGAAAACGAGGAGCAGCAGGAGAGTTTTGGCTTCCTCAGCTATGTGTTACTGATTGGCGTGGCCCTGATCTTCATGATCATGGTCGCCCAGTTCAACAGCGTAAGCACGCCGTTTATCATCATGGTGGCCGTTGGCCTGAGTCTGATCGGGGTTCTGTTGGGGCTGATTCTGACCCGCACGCCATTTGGCCTGATGACATTTATTGGCGTCATCAGTCTTGCCGGCATTGTGGTGAACAACAACATCGTGTTGATCGACTTCACGATGAAGTTGCGCGAGCGTGGTATGGATAAACGTGCGGCCATTATCGAAGCCGGTGCTACTCGACTCCGCCCCGTGATTCTGACCGCATTAACCACCGTGATCGGCCTGGTGCCGTTGACCGTCGGGTTAAACATCGACTTCGTGGGCCTGCTGACGGATTTTGCGCCGAACTTCCAGTTGGGATCTCAGAACACGCAGTTCTGGGGGCCGATGGGCATCTCGATCATCAGCGGATTGACGTTCGCGACCTTCCTGACGCTGGTCATCGTGCCGGTCATGTACTCGGTCTTTGATTCTATCTCGCAGCGGTTCTCGCAGACATTCGCGGTGGAGAATGACGAAGAAGTGGACGCGATCGCCGGCGACGGGACGCCCGACGGCCTCATGCCCCAACTGGGCGGAAATGGGAGCGCTTATGCACTGAAGGATGGCGGCGCCCAGCGGCCGGCGTGAGGGGCGTGAATCGCAGACGTTAAGGATACAACGAACGAGCAGCGGCCTGGAGTGCCGGGACGCATGAGCGCTCCCGGGCTGCTCCAGCCGCTGCTTATTGTGTCGAGTCGATCTATGGCCGGCTCGTATTTGCGTTACGACAGCCGTCTTATGGGCTAAATCAGGATTGCGGAAATACCCTGAAAGTAGTAAGCTGTAGAATGGACCTGTCGGCGCGGTAAACCTGTCGCTGTTGTTTCCACGTTAAGAGCCCGCCAGCACGCATCCAAACGGCCGATACGATGTTGAAGCCCGCATGACACTTCTCGCGATTTACATCATTCTGGCCATAGGCGTCTCCTTTTTGTGTTCGATCATGGAGGCTGTGCTCCTAAGTATCACCCCATCATACATTGCGGGGCTCGAACAGGAGGGGCGTAGTCTAGGGAGTAAGATTCGGATGTTGAAGGCACAGATCGACCGTCCGCTTGCGGCAATTCTGAGTCTGAATACCATTGCAAACACCATGGGGGCCGCCGCGGCCGGCGCGCAGGCCGCCGCGCTTTTTGGCAGTCATGTCGTAGGGGCATTTTCGGCAGGGATGACGCTGATGATCCTGATCTTCTCCGAGATCATCCCGAAAACCGTCGGCGCTATCTTCTGGCGCCAGCTCGCGCCGATTGTGGTCCGAGTGTTGATGCCCGTGATGTGGGTCATGTGGCCGCTCGTTCGACTGGCGCAGTCGGTCACACGGTTGTTGACGCGCCATCGCAGCAAGATATCGTTCAGCCGCGAGGAGTTTTCGGCTCTCGCAGAAATTGGCCATCAGGAAGGCGTTTTCCATGAGAACGAGTCGCGCATCCTGAAAAACTTGTTTCGCTTTACGTCGATCCGAGTGAAGGATATCATGACGCCTCGCATCGTTGTGTTCTCGCTGGCAAACGCGATGACAATCGATGAAGTGATGGAATCGCACGAGGAGTTTCGGTTTTCGCGGATTCTGGTGTATCGCGAAAGCCGAGATGTCGTGGCGGGCTATGTATTAAAAGACGACCTCCTACTCAAGGCGGCGCAGGGGCGGGGGGATCTTACGCTGGAGGCGTTGACACGGGAGATTATGGTCGTGCCGGATGCTCTGTCCATCTCGGCCTTATTGGATCGGTTGTTGGACCGTCTGGATCATATCGCTATGGTCGTAGACGAATACGGCGGGTTCGCGGGCATCGTTACGATGGAGGATGTGGTGGAGACGTTGCTCGGGATGGAAATCGTCGACGAGGCGGATACGATCCAGGATTTGCAGGAGTGGGCGCGCCAACAGTGGACGAGGCGCGCGCGCCGGCTGGGGTTGCTCACCGAAGCGGGAGAGGCCGTGGCGACGGCACCTGCACAAATGATGACTGGTCGTCCGATCGAAACAGGTAATTCGCCGGCCGAATGAGTATCTCGTCCCTGCCTGATGCCCAGCTGCGGGTCTTTGCGCGGCCGGCCGCGCCGGCGCTTGAGGCCATCCGCACGGTCTATCTCGTCGGCATCTGCGGCACGGGGATGGGCTCGCTCGCCGGATTGCTTCAGGAGGCCGGCTATGCGGTATCGGGGGCGGACCAGGCGGTGTATCCGCCCATGAGCGACCGACTTGCCGAGGCCGGTATTACGGTGTTTCAGGGGTACGACCCGGCGCATCTCGAGCCCGCGCCAGACCTCGTCATCATCGGCAACGCCTGTACGCCGACCCATCCGGAAGCCGCCGCCGCGCGCGATCGCTGCCTCGTGCAACTGTCGTTTCCCGAGGCACTCGCTCACTTATTTCTTGCGAATCGGCGTTCGCTAGTGGTAGCCGGCACCCACGGAAAAACGACTACGACGGGCTTGCTGGTCCACCTGCTCCGCTCGGCCGGCCGCGACCCGGGGTTCCTGGTAGGTGGGGTGATGCAGAATGTCGGCGTAAGCTGCGCTGTTGGAACGGGGCCGCATTTCGTCGTCGAGGGCGATGAATACGATAGTGCGTATTTCGACAAACGCCCCAAGTTCGTCCACTATCGCCCGACCAGCGCCATCGTGACGTCCATGGAACTCGATCACACGGACATCTATCCGACCTGGGAAGCCTATCGCGCCGCCTTCGAGGAATTGACGCGGCTGGTGCCTCCGGAAGGACTGCTTGCTCTTTGTGGAGACCACGAGCCGGTGCGAGATCTGGCAGTGATGGCGAGGAGCCGGGTCGTGTTATATGGTCTGGACCCCGTCAATACGATCTCATGCCGCGACCGTCAGGTGGACGCCGATGGCCAATCGTTTACGCTCGTATCCGGAGGCCGCGCCCTGGGCCGGCTCCATCTCCCGATGCATGGCTTGCATAACCTCAGTAACACGCTGGGGGCGGTGGCTATCGCGCTCGACGAGGGGTTGAACTTCGATGAAATTCACGCCGGCCTGGGGTCGTTTCCCGGCATGATGCGCCGGCAGGAAGTGCTTGGCGAGGTGCGCGGCATCCGAGTGCTGGACGATTTTGCACACCATCCTACGGCCGTGCGCGTCACGATCGACGCTGTGCGCGACGCCAACCCCGGGCGCCGGCTCGTGGCCGTGTTCGAACCGCGGTCCAATACCAGCCGGCGAAAGGCCTTTGAGCTGGCCTATGTGGATGCCCTGGCTCTCGCCGACGTAGCCTGTCTGACGACGCCGCCGTTCCGGCACAACGACCGGGTGGAGGATTTCCTGGATCCGGACGTCATCGTGCGGTTGCTGGAACAACTAGGCATAACGGCCCACCGCACCGCCGACGCCGATGACATGCTGGCGATCTTGCTACATCTCCTCGTCCCGGGCGATGTTGTGCTCATCATGAGCAACGGGGGTTTTGGGGGGTTGCATCGCCGGCTGCTGGATGGATTAAAGATGGGAGATTCAAGATTAAAGTAACCGTGCGCCGGGCACCTCCCAGGGACACCTGCCCATCCCGACAACGCAGGCATTGTCGGGATTTGCCCCTCCTCCGGGGCGAGGAGGGGCCTGTGTCCCGAGCGCGGTGCGCAATTAGAAGAGCTTCTTCGCCATCCCGAGGAGGTCGTCCATGACGGAGCCGTCCTTGTCGGCGTCCAGGAAGCTGCCGAGCATGTCGAGCGCCGGGTTACCGGCCGCTTTCTGCTGGGGCTGACCGCCGCCGGTGAGGCCTTTGAGGAGGCCGCCGAGGAGACCGCCGCCGCCACTATTACCACCACTGTTGCCACCGCCCATGGCGGCGCCAGCGAGGCCTTCGAGCAGGCCGGCGTTGGAGGTCTGCTTGCTGAGTGCACCCATCACGACCGTCGCCAGCATCGGGAGCATCTTCTTGAGGATGCCGGCGTCGAGGCCGGTTTGTTGCGCGGCGTGGCCGGCGACGTTGCGGCTCACATCCTTGCTACCCAGGATGTGCCCGAGGATGGCGTTGCCATCATTAATCGTTTCGGCCTGGCCGAGAAGATTCGGTTTTTCGACATACTGCGAGTGGCTCCCTTTCTGAAGCGCGCCGAGGAGCCCTTCCAGGCCACCGGGCGACGAAGCGTTTTTCTGGATGCCGCGGGTGAGGGCAGGGATCATGTGCGTCACGGCGCTCTGCACCTGGTTCGGGTCCAGGTTTAGCTGCTTGGCCATCTGCTGGAGTACGGCTCCGTTCTGGAGCACACTGGAAAGAAGATTCATGGGTAGGTGTTAGGCAATGGGTAGGAAGAAAAAGCGCGATAACGCGTGGTCCGCGTAACGTTGCGCGCGATCAAACGCCGGTCCATCGACCGCGTGGGTCCGAAGACGGTCGAAAATGGGGGATTCGCGGGGATGAAACGTCTGAATTGTACACAATAACTGTATAAAAATGCACCTCCATGCCGGCTTCGCCTCGCTTTTTACACAGCATGTAGATCACGGCGTACGGTACGCCACCCGGCCGCCGATGATGGTCATAACCACCTCGGTGGCGGGGATCTCCTCCTCGGGAATGGAGAGGATGTCGCGAGATAAAACGGTGATGTCGGCGAGTTTGCCGGGCGTCAGCGTCCCCTTGATCGTTTCCTCGAACGCGGCGTAGGCGTTGTTGATGGTATAGGAGGCCAGCGCCTGCTCGCGGGTGAGGCGCTGTTCGGGGTAAAATACCGAGCCGTCGTTCAAGCGTCGGCTCACGGTGGCGTAGTAGCTGGCCAGGGCGGAGACGTCCTCCACCGGGGCGTCGGTGCCATTGCCGACGACCACGCCGGCGTCCCAGAGGCTCTGCCATACGTACGCTCCTTCACGCGAGCGCTGTTCACCGAGGCGTTTGGGCACCCATGGGCCGTCGGATGTGGCGTGGACGCCCTGCATGGCGGCGATGACGCCAAGGTCGGCCATGCGCGGGATATCGTCTGGATGGAGATGTTGCGCGTGTTCGATGCGCCAGCGGAGGTCGGTCTTGTCCGGATGGGCGGCAAACAGGCGCTCGTAGATGTCGAGCACCTCGCGGTTGGCCCGGTCGCCGATGGCGTGGATGTTGACCTGGTAGTTGTGGGCGATGGCCACGAGAGCGGCCGCCTCGAGCGCCTCGATCGATTCCAGGTTCAACCCGGCGCTGGAGGGCATGTCCTCGTACGGCTCCAGTAGCCACGCCCCGTGTGGGCCGAGGGCGCCATCGATAGCGAGTTTGATGGATCGGACGTTCAGGAAGTGGTTGCCGTAATCCGGTAAGAAGTAGGCATCCATCCGCGCGTCCAGTTCCTCGGGGGACTCGCCGCGGAGCATGACGTAGAGGCGGACGGGCAACGCGCCTTCGTCGGCCATGCGTTTGAGGAAGTCAATCTCCTCGAACGACGACCCGGCGTCGTGGAACGAGGTGATGCCGGCCATCAGGGCGGCCGCGCCAGCGAGTTCGACCTGCTTGCGGAGGTCGGCCTCGATCTGCTCGGGGCTCCGCTGTGCGAGGTAGCTTTCCAGGGCGCGGCCGACGAGTCCCTGGGCGGTTTCGCGCAACAGCCCGGTGGGCTCGCCCTGCGCGTCGTGGACGATTTCGCCGCCGGCGGGGTCGGGGGTCTCAGGACTCACGCGGCCCAGTTCGAGGGCGAGGGCGTTGGCGAAGGAGGCGTGTCCGCTGGCGTGCGTGAGGTAGACGGGGTTTTCGGGGGAGGCGGCGCTCATCGTGTGGTGGGTGGGGACGCCGTCGGCACTGCCGGCGGGCGTTTCGTCCCACTTCTCCTGGTGCCACCCGCGGCCAAGAATCCACGCGCCGGGTTCGGCCTGTTGCACGGCTTCGGCCACCATATCGACCATTTCCTGCCAGGTGCGGGCCTTTGTGAGGTCGAGGATCATCTTCGCCTCGCCGATCCCCAGGAAGTGGCCGTGGCCCTCAATAAGGCCGGGGATGGCGAGCCGGCCGGCGAGGTCGATCACCTGGGTGCTATCCCCGATGTACGACGCGATCTCCTCTTCCGTACCGAGAGCCACGATCCGGTCGCCGCGGACAGCCAGGGCGCGGGCCTCAGGGACGAGGGAATCTACCGAGACGATGCGGCCGTTGGTGAGCACGAGGTCGGCCGCCGGCTCGGCGGGGGCGCCGCACCCAATGAGCCATACGAAGCCCGCCAGCACAAGTAAGAAACGAAAGGGGAGCGATTTCATGAGGCCGTACGGGAGTTTGGAGGATGGATCACATTCCGCGCTTCGATCTCTCCTTCCAGGCGCGCATCTGATCGAACAGGTAGGCGGCGACGTTGTCTTTCGGTATACGAACCTGAGCCATCGAGTCGCGCTCACGGACCGTCACGGTGCCGTCCTCGGTCGTTTGGCCGTCAACCGTGATGCAGAACGGGGTGCCGATCTCATCCATTCGGCGGTAGCGCCGGCCGACGGCGCCCTTCTCGTCGTAAAACGTGTTGAAGTGCTGGCGGAGGTCCTGGTCGATGGCCTCTGCGATTTCCGGCATCCCGTCCTTCTTGACGAGGGGGAAGATGGCGACTTTGATCGGGGCGATTTTGGGGTGGAATTTGAGGACGACGCGTTCTTCCTCACCGTTGACGGCCTCTTCGTGGTAGGCTTCGCTGAGGAGCATGAGGATGGTGCGGTCCATGCCGGCGGAGGTCTCGACGACGTAGGGAATATACCGCTCCTGCGTCTGGGTGTCGAAGTACTCCATCTTTTTGCCCGAGAATTCCTGGTGCCGCCTGAGGTCGAAGTCCGTGCGCGAGTGGATGCCTTCGATTTCCTGCCAGCCGAACGGGAATTCGTACTGGATGTCGACGGCGGCGTCGGCGTAGTGGGCGAGTTTTTCGTGGACGTGGTACTGGAGTTTGTTGGCCGGGATGCCGTTCGCCAGGTGCCACTGGAGCCGTTTTTCCTTCCAGGCCTCGAAGGCCTCCATCTGGCTGCCGGGCTTGACGAAGTACTGCATCTCCATCTGCTCGAACTCGCGCATCCGGAAGATAAACTGGCGGGCGACGATCTCGTTGCGGAACGCCTTGCCCACCTGCGCGATGCCGAAGGGCACGGCCAGGCGGGAGGTCTCTCGGACGTTGTGGAAGTTGACGAAGATGCCCTGGGCCGTTTCGGGGCGGAGGTAGATCTTGCTGTCGGCATCGGCGATGGGGCCGATGTGGGTGGAGAACATGAGGTTAAACTGGCGCACCTCCGTCCAGTCGAACGCGCCGGAGTCCGGCCCTTTGATCTCCTCGCCCATGATGATGTCGTAGAGCGCCTTCGGCATATCCTCGGCGTTGAGGGCGGCTACAAGCTTTTCGTACACCCGGTCCGCGTCGGTATCCTTCCCCTTGTTGCGCAGCTTCGCGATGTGGCCTTCGATGAGCTGGTCGGCGCGGTAGCGCATCTTGGAGGCTTTGTCGTCGATGAGCGGGTCGTTAAACGCGTCGACGTGCCCGGACGCCTTCCAGGTCGTCGGGTGCATGAGGATGGCCGCGTCGAGGCCGGCGATGTTGTCATGCCGGTAGACCATCGCCTGCCACCACGCGTCGCGCACGTTCCGCTTGAGTTCGACGCCGAGCGGGCCATAGTCGTACGTGGCGCTCAGTCCGCCGTAGATCTCGGACGACGGGAAGATGAATCCACGGCGTTTGCAGAGGGAAACGAGCTTTTCGAACAGGTCGGACATGGAAGCGGCCGGGCTACTACAGGGTGCGTCGGGAAAGAGCGCATACTACCAGTCTGACAGGGGTGGGGTTTCTGGAGGATTGGAGGCGATCACGCGGCGTAGCCTATTTCTTCGCGCGGCTCGCCCTCCAGCCGCGGTCGGATCTGAATGATCACTTTCTGATCGAGCAGGCTCAGAAAATCGAGCAGCTTATCTGTTGTGAACCGGCTGAAGTGGCCATTCATGAGGTGGGAGACATCCGGTTGTGCAATCTTCAGCAACTGAGCTGTCTCCCGCTGTTTCAGGCCGCGGTCCTTGAGAATCCGAAAGACGTAGAAGCCGATTCTGGCACGCCGGTGCAATTCAGTTGCGTCGGCCAGCCCGAGATCCGCGAAGACGTTGTCGGTGCCGTGTTCATGGGGTCTAGCCATTGTCGCGTTCATTTATTGCTAACTCCTGAGCATCTTTGAGTCACTTTCGAATGACTTCCAGGTCTTCCCGAGGCGTTTGGCCCCCTCTCCCTCCCATCCATACCATCGATCGTCGTATCGGGGGATTGAAGCCCTCGTCTAGCGGGTGAGTCATTTATAGTGAATTTTCTATGTCTGGTTCCGGGCGAGTACAGGTACCATAGAAGACTATCACCTGGCCACTCTCTTCCCAGACACATTTCACCAGTCAAACGTAACGTCCTCTGCACTTTTTTAATTTGATTGCGAAACACAATCAGCGGTCAGACGAAGGAGATCTTTAGCCGTTATTGATCCCGTTGGGGCGACTCGTAGGTGGTTTCATCACTGCATAGATGCATATTCCCGCCGCGAAACCCATGCGCTCAAGAACCAGGCGGAGGGGGAACGTGAGAAGATCCGCCATACCGGTTATAAGGCTCCGGAGCTCGCGGTTGGAGATGGCCTTCCCCAGATCGCGGAGCCGCGTGAGTGGCATATTGGGCCAGTAGATGGGGTGCCCGAGGCGGTAGCTCCTGCTTACGAAGGGTATGATGCCCTTCTTTTTCAGGAGATGGGACAGATTGGAAAGGCGATAGGCAAACAGGTGCCGGGGCGGGTCCACCGCAAAGGGACGACGACGGAGGAGCGACAGATAGGAGACGTTGTCGTAGTGGGCCTTGTACAGATCGAGGTAAAACCGGGCGGTGCGGGGTCTGAAAAGGAGTTCGACGCCGGCGTTGTTGTCCGTCTCGATGATCAATACGCCGTTTTCCTTGAGTACACTGTCCACACTGCGCATGAGCGCGTTAGGATCGGCGTAATGTTCGATGACGTGGCGTAGGAAAAAGACATCATACGTCTGCTTGCTGGAGCGTTCAAACGTCTCGATACTGACTTCTGCTATCGACGTCAACCCGAGTTTTTCGCGTGCAAAGGCCGCAGAGACGGGGTCGGGCTCGACTGATCAGCGTGACGGATAATTTTATGGATCCTCCGTCAGTAGGTCATTCAACGGGCGTGTCTCACCGCGTTCGTAGGCGGCTATGGCTTCATCGGCCATGTCCGACAGGAGGTCGGAGTTCTTTACATAGGCCGTGCTAAATTTCTCCACGTGGATGTCCTCCGCACATGCACTCGCGTGTGCGAGATCGTAGTTCATCTGCATCCGAAGCCACGTCTCCGGGGTCGAGCCAAAGGCTTTCGACAGCCGCACGGCCATTCCGGGCGTGATGCTGGCGTGTCCATTGATCAGTCGGGACAATGCGGAACGGCTTACGCCGAGGCCCCGCGCCGCTTCCTCAATGGTTAATCCCAGTGCCTTGATGCACTCTTCGCGAACGATCTCGCCGGGGTGTAGGGGATTTTTCATCGTTTCGAAAAAGCTCGCAACAGGTAAATTTTCATAGGGTGCTGAAATAAGGTTCTCACTGTTCGGCAAATGCACCGGAGTTAGATGACATGCCTGCGTATCGCCAGCCCCGCATCCAGTTGCTCCTTGAGTCGAGAGGAGATGGATTCGATGGTAAGTATATTCAAACGACCTACTTCCCTGATGAGAACACGTCCGTCCGCCGTAAAGACGTGGGCAGGCAAAGCATAACTCGTTTTGCGAAGTCCGCCCAAATCGAAATCGACCTCTTCGATCAAAACTGAGTTTCGATGATAACTCTGGCTCGTGACCTGACAGAGTACATAGGCTCCATTTTCCAGCGGAGTCAGAACGATAGCCGGGCGGATCTTGCTGCCCGAAAGATCCGCGAATGGCCAGTTGATCAATACAACCGAGCCGGTCACAAGCTCTTCAGGTGCTCCCATGCTTCGTCTTCTTCAGGTCGATCCCAAAAGGTGGCAAGTACGGGTTCACTGAGAAGCGCCGAAGCCCGAGCCAGCGAGACGGTATCTTCGGCCTCTTTCCCATCACCCACTTCTGGCAAGATTGTGATGAGCACGCTTTTTCCTTTGAGATCGAAAGGCTCTTCCAGGATAAGCTGGCCGGCCAGATCAATCGTTGCTTTAAGTGTGACTAGTTTCATGTGTGGTGCCTTTTCAGTCTGCCGTAGTCCACGGCAGGTAACGATGCTGGTCCGCCGTCGGATCCAGACCGGAAGCGAACGGGCGATCCATCACCCACTCAACAGCCCCCGCTCGGCGAACGACGTGTAGCTCTTCCCAGCGATAATCAGGTGGTCGTGGATCGGTATCCCCATCAGCTTGCCGGCTTCCACGAGTTGCCGCGTGATGCGGATGTCCTCGCGGCTGGGCTCGAGGTTGCCAGAGGGGTGGTTGTGGAGGCAGACGATGCCGGCGGCGTTTTCCAGGATGGCCTTCTGGAACACCGCCCGGGGCTCGACGATGCTGGCGGCCAGGCCGCCCTCGCTGATCGTGAAGTCTCCCACGATGACGTTGGCGGTATTGAGCAGGACGATCTTGAAGATCTCCCGGGGAAGATCCCGCATCAGGGGCCCGTAGACGCCGGCGACGTCCTCTGGCGCCCGCACCTGAATACGCGGGCCGGCCTGCTGCGATTCCACCCGCCGGCCCAGCTCGAACGCGGCCACCAGCTGCGCCGCCTTCGCCGCGCCGATGCCGGCGAGGCGGGTGAGTGCATTGTGATCTCGTCGCGACAAGGCGTGCAGCGAACCGTACGCCTGCACCAGCGCCTGCCCGAGTTGGACGGCCGAGAGGCGCTCGTCGCGGGTGCGCGTGCCAGTGCCGAGCAGCAGGGCGATGAGTTCGGCGTCCGACAATACCGCCGGCCCGAGTTTGCGGAGCTTCTCCCGGGGCCGGTCCGATTCGGCCCAGCGGTGGATGGGGGTGTGATACTGTAGCTCCGGCTCGCCGGAGGTGCCGTTGGAGGGGTCGGGCATGGCGTCGAGGCTTTATCTACCTAGACGTAATGCGAGGTCGGAACGTACCGTGTGCTGGTGAAAAGAGGTGTCGGGTTACGCTTCGCTAACCAATCAACGGCCGCTCATATGGCGTAATGGAAAATGTCGGGTTACGCTTCGCTAACCCGACCTACGGGGGCTCCACGCCATAAGAAGCCACACGATCAAATGTACTGGTTGAGCTGGTGCACGTTGAGGTAGTCGACGACGTTTTTGACCTGTTGGGCGCTTTCCTGGTTGCAGACGAGGACGGCGTCTTCGGTGTCGACGACGACGGCGTCGTGGATGCCGACGAGTACGATGAGGCGTTCGCCGCCCTGGACGAGGCAGCGGCTGGAGTCGTGCACGATCACGTTGCCCTGGATGGCGTTGCCATGGTCGTTTTTATCGCTCAGGGCATAGACCGCGCGCCAGTCGCCGACATCGTTCCAGCCGAAGGAGCCGGGGACGACAAACACGGTGTGCGCGCGCTCCATGACGCCGTAGTCGATGGAGATCTTCGGGCACTTCATGAAGGCGGCCGTGATGACCTCGCGCTCCCGGTCGGTCCCGACCGCGTCGAAATAAGGCGTGAAGGCGTCGTGCGCCTCGGGGAGGTGCTCCTTGAACTGGGCCATGATCGTATCCGCCCGCCAGATGAACATCCCGCTGTTCCAGAGGAAATCCCCGGAGTCGATGAAGCTCTCGGCCGTGGGGAGGTCGGGCTTTTCGGCGAACGTCTTGACCGCATACGAGCGCGCCGCCTCGTTCATGTTGATCGTCCCGTCGAACTGGATGTAGCCGTAGCCCGTTTCGGGGTGGGTAGGGGTGATGCCGATCGTCACCAGGGCCTCCGGCTGCTGGGCCTGCTCGATGGCTACTTCGAGTACTTTGTGGAATTGTTTGACGTTCTGGATGAGGTGGTCCGCCGGCAGCACCACCATCGTCGCGTCCGGGTCGCGGGCGAGCAGCTGCGCGGCCGCGTAGGCGATACACGGCGCGGTATTACGGCTCATCGGCTCGGCGAGGATGTTCTCGAGCGGGACGGCCGGGAGTTGTTCGTGGGTCTGCTGGACGTACCGTTCGTGCGTGACGATCAGGCACCGTTCCGGCGGGATGAGCCCCTGCAGACGCGCCACGGTGTTCTGGATCAGCGTGGCCTGGCCGAATACGTTGATGAATTGTTTTGGCCGGTCCTGCCGGCTCCGGGGCCAGAAACGGCTTCCTACGCCGCCGGCCATGATGACTGCATATACCATGAGAAATAGTCTTTATGTAGGGGGATGATACGGATCGAACGATAGCGTAGGCCGGGGTTGAAAAACTTCATGAGGCGCCTCCCTCTTTCGTAGCCGCGGTGCGGCGGTGCGGAAGCGCTTGTCCCGGTTCAGGACGCGGAATCTCTCATATCCACAATCGGCCAAAATGATCGCGAAGGTAAGCGATTGCCGCTGGCCCGATCGGCCGGCGCGGGGTCGACTTCGCCTCCCGCCAGGCGTCGCGGACGCCCCGCAGAAACGCCCTCACTTCGCGACGCCGGAGGGCCCGGAGGCCATAAATTCCCACCCAGCCCAGGCTGTACACGACGGCCGGCACGGCCGGAAGATGCGTGTGCGCCAGCAAGAGTCGGCTCCGGGTGTGATGATACAGCCGGTGACGCGCCTCGTCGGCCCCGGTCGAGCCGGCCGCGGCCGGCGGAATGTGGTGCACCACGACATCGGGCACGAACTGGATGGCAAACCCCCGATCGATGGCTCGGTAGGCGAGGTCGAGTTCCTCGTTCCCGTACACATACGACTCCGGGTACATCCCGCATGCTTCTACGACGGAGCGTCGGATGACATGCGCGCCGCCGAGGAAATAGGCGACACGATGGGGCGTGGCGAGGCGCTCTTCCGTCCCGGCGCCGCGGGGATGGGGCGTAAGCCAGCGCTCTGTATCTCCCCGGAAATCCCGGATTTTGAGGGCCAGGATGCCGGCCTCGGGATACCGCGCCAGCGCGGCCTCGATGCGTAGCAGGGCCTCGTCGTCCACAAAAAAAGCGTCATCGTCCAGCACCACGAACGCATCGCCCTTTGCCTCCCGCATGAGCCAATTCCGCCCTGCGCCGACACCCAGCCGAATCTCGGAGCGGAGGAGGCGCAGTGGGAACGGGCCGGCCTCCAGCGCCTCCCCGTCGATGGGCCGAGCCGACGCGTCGTCGAGCACGATCACCTCGGCCTCGGCGCCCTGTTGCGAGGCGACGCTGGCGAGACAGCGGCTGAGTTCATCGGGGCGATCGCGGGAAGCGATCAGGATTGCAAATTGCAAATTAAAAATTGAAAAGTGAATGGTGAAAAGTGAATGGTGAAATGGTGGAAGTGAATCGTGAAGTATACAAAGTGATAGGTATCGCGATCACATCACCAATCGCTTATTCGCTAATCGCTAATCGCTAATCGCTAATCCCAATTCCTTCACCGAATAACCACCAGCTTCTCGATCCCCGATTCATTGTTCACCTCCAGGTTGCGGCCTTCGGCGCGGGCGAAGACCTTGTAGAGGTAGACCCCGGTGGCGATGAGGTCGCCGTCGGCGTCGCGGCCGTCCCATGGGAGCTTGTTCCAGCCGATGCGGAGGCCGCCGGCTTCGAGAGTGGCGGGGTCCTCGAGGAGGTCGAACTCGCGGATGAGCCGGCCGGTGAGAGTATAGATGCGGATCCGGAACGACTCGGCCAGCGCCGCGTCGGCCCCGCGGAGGCGGAAGGCGAACGTAGTGGCCGTGTGCATCGGGTTCGGGTACGGGTAGAGGCTTTCGATCTCGACGGCGGCCTGGACGCGGAAGTGGACCTGGTACGGGCTGTCGTCGGATTCATTACCGGAGGCGTCGAAGACGCGGACGACGAGGGTGTGCGTAGTGTCGGCGCCGGAGAGGTCGGGCGTGAAGAAGACCTGTGCCTCGGGGGCTCCGGCGGTGGCCGGCTGGAAGTCGACCTCAGGACTGGAGAACGGTACCGACCGGCCGTCGAACTGGAGGCGGACAAAGCTGGTGTCGTCGATCGGCAGGAAGGTGTTTTCGTCCTCGATAGTGATCTGGATCGTCGGCTGGCCGGAGACAAACGGGATCGCCGGGTCCTGCAGATTCTGGACGGGGTTGGGGTCGTGCGGCAGCGCCTCGTCGTCCACCAGCACCTCGAAAGTCGGCGCGGCGTTGTCGCTCTGCACCAGGAAGGTGCTGTTGAGCAGGTTGTTGAGGGGGACGGGGTCCGGGTATTCCTGCTCGACGCGGACGGTGACGCGATTGGCGCCGGCGAGCGGGTCGGTGTCGATGACGAGGCGCGAGATCAGCGGTACGTCCGGTTCGAGGCTGCGCAGGGTGTCGACGCCGGCGACGGACTCCCGGTTGGCGCTGTCGGTGATCGTATACGTGACCCACGCCTTCGCCGCGGTCGCGGGCCCTAGGTTGAGGACCGGCACCTCGACGGTGAGGGCCTCGGCGCGGGCAAGAGTGTCGGCGGATAGTATGCTTTCCGTCGGGGCGATGGCGAGCTCGGGCGCCGGCGTGTGCAATAGCCGCCATGCGGCGAGCTGCGGCGTCGCCTGCCGGCTGGCGTCGGACAGGGTGGCGCGGAGGCGGAGGTAGGGGTGGACGCGGGCGTCGATCGACCCGAGCGCAAACGGGGCGTCGCCGACATCCGCCGCGAGGACGGATTCATCCTCGGCGAGGACATCTACCCGAACCTCGCCCGTCGGCGTGGCGACGGCATCCACCTCCAGCATTTCCCAGCGGGACGCCGGCCCGATCGGCGGCGACGTGACGACACCCTCGGGCTGGAGGAAGGTGAGCACGGTATCCTGCACGATCTCGTTGGTCCCGCCCACGGGCACGACCCATTCGACGGTTTCATCCGGGAAGCCGGCCCGGGCGAAGCCGATCCATAGATCGTTGTAGGTGAGGGTGTCGATGGCGGCGCTGCCGAGGCCCGCGAAGAGCGCCTTGAGTTCCGGCTGGAGGGTCGGCCCGCTGAGGTTGCCCAGGTGGCGGGTGCGGAGGAAGACGTAGTCGCCGGCTTCGAGAGTCGTCAGCACCTCCTCGATCCGTTGCATGGCGCGGGTCGAGTCCGTGTCGAACCGATCTTCCAACTCCTGGGGCATGCGGTAGGTGGGGAAGGAGTTGTGGTAGTCGATGGCCCCCGTTTCACCGTCCAGGACGAGTACGCCGTAGCCGAGCGTAACCGACTCGAAACGTTCGCCGTTGACGACGTATTGCCCTTTTTCGATGCCGTTGCCCCGTTCGGCCGAGGCGCTGACCGAGACGTCGAACGCGCTGATGGCCCACGCGCCGGCCTCGGCGTCCCATTGCAGGAAGGGGTCCGTCTCGTTATCTGCAAACAGGTTACTTTCCTGGGCCCAGACAAAGCCGGTGGCGGTAGTCTTTACCGTGAAGGCGGCCGTCTGCCAGGCGGCGGCGTCGGACTCGAGGGTGGCGCGCCAGTAGTAGGCGACGCCGTCGGCCAGCAGGTTCGCCGGCACCCAATCGGCGACGATACCGGTTGTTGTCACGGTGGTCGATTGGATCGCCGGAGAGTCGAACGATGGCAGGGAGTCCAGCTCAATCCGGATCGTCCGCGACTCGCGGTCCGTCCGCGCGAGCGCCACGCGGAGCCGGGGTTGCCGAGCGGGAACAACGGCGAAGGGGAAGGGGGATAGGAGCGTGATGCCGGTCGAAAACACCGTGTGCGATTTCTCCGCCCGGTTGTTGGTTTCGTCTTCCTCGGGGTACCGGCCGTCGGGGTCGACGACAGCGGCGAAGCGGTGTTGCCCGACGTCCGCGTCGTCGATGGGGACGCGGAAGTCGATGCGTTCGGCGAGGGCGATGGGGGCGACGCGCTGCCGGCGGTCGGCCTGCCCGCCGTCGGGTCGGAACTGGGTGAGGAGGATGTCGACCGAGTCCGCCGGCATGAGGCCGAAGTTCAAGATGTCGATGGCGACCGTCATCGCCGAGTCCGCCGGGACGGGGCTGATGGGAGAGATGGCGACCGCGTCCGCCGTGACGACGAGATCCGGTTGGGCCGCGATCCGGATGTGCGTGGCGGGGTCGCCGATGAGGCCGTACTGGAGGAGGACGTCCATCACCGAGACGGTGCCCGGCGAGCCGGCGTCGAACCGGCGCTTGGCCTCCATGAGGGCGGTGCCGAGGACACGGACGGTGTCCTGAAAAACGACCTCGTGGACCTGGTTCGTGAGCAGGGCCGGGAGGGTGATGGTGGAGGCGCTCGACGAGCCCCAGTGGGCGATCGCGCCGTTCATCGACGCCAGGACGAGGCGTTCGCCAAAGACGAGGCGGTCGGTGACTTCAAAACGTCCGCCGGCGAAGTTGCCCGTGTTGCACCCCATGGAGAGAACGACCGGCAGGCGGTCCGCATTGTCGAAGTTCTCGGGGTCGTCGGTGACGATTTCCCAGGTGTCGGCGGCGGAGTGGCCAAAGTAGCTGAGCCAGGCCGCGCCGTTTTTGAAGGCCTGGCTGAGGGAGTCCTGAAACGAGGGGTCGAGGGGTGTCGAGGCGTTTTTGAAGAAGCGGAGGGTATCCATGGCGGCCGGGTTGCCGGCCGTGATCTCGCCCCAGCGCTGAGCGCGGGTTTGGAGCAGGTTCTGCTCGGACGTGCTCTGCCCGCCGACGAGCACCATGTGGCGTTTCTGCCAGAGTCCGGCAGGCGCGCCTTCGTACCGGGCCAGCTTCTGGACGAAAAACGCGCCAGTGGCGTTGTCACGTATGGGCAGGCGACCGATGGCAACCGACTCCCATCGCCGGTCCTCGGCCATGGCGTACCAGCCGTCGCTCGGCGAGTACCCGAACGGGATGACTTCCCAGGATTCGAGCGGCCGGCGGGCGCGGTCGTCCTCGGGCCGGAGCGCATCTCCCCAGAACACCACAAAACGAGGCGGCGTGGCCCAGGTCTGGGTCGCCTGGATAAACCGGCGGATGGCGATAGGCGTGGGCCGGCCATAATCGAACTGATCGAAGAGATCACCCTGAAACACGATCTGCGTGCTGTACCCGTCCTGGGCCTGTCGGTAGGCGGCGAGGGCCTGCGCCGAAGCTTCGAGGGA
>JAWXAX010000119.1 GCA_034439735.1 Rhodothermales bacterium
CTCGGCGCCTAACCCAATCCCCATCGCTAATCGCTATTCGTGTATTCGCTACTCGCTACTCAAGGAGGTCGCTCTGCTTCCGCATCGGCTGGCGCCGCTACGTCCGATCGCGATGACGGGGCGGCTTGGGCTTCGCCCGTTGAAATGGAGAGGAATACGTCTGTCGTTACTTCGAAAGCCTCGGCACCTTCGAGTGGCGCGTGCGAGCGATTAGCGGCACGGACACAAGCGCCTGGTCTGCCTCGTGGCATCTCACGGTGTCGCTGGATGTTGGAATCGAAGACGATGCACCGTTCGAACGCCAGGTACAGATCGTTAGTTATCCAAATCCGGCGAGAGGATTTCTCGTCGTAGAGGTGTACCAATTCCTATCCGATGTCGGCGGCAGACATGCTTGGAAGAGAAGTAGCCGTGTTGTATGAGGGGCTTCTGCCTCAAGGGGAGAGCCGGCATGACTGGGACACCACTTATCTGGCTCGTGGCTCATACATGCTTGTTCTCGAAATGGCTGGCCGGAAGGTCGTACGACACGTGGTGTTGCAGTAGTGCCGGGAGGGCTTCTGGTTACGTCAAAATGCGGCCCCGCCTGGGCCACAGACAAGCCATCGCGTCCACGATAGCCACGCATCGCGGAGCGATGCCGCATGGTAGGCCGGCGTTTCAACGCCGGACTGTAGGAGCACGTCCGCTTGAAGCTCGTGGGCCGGCTCGCGTTCGGCTCAGGGACGGTGGCGATGCGGTATAAACCGAGACGGTAGTCTAAACCGTGCAATTTGTCGTGGACCTCGCTAATTTGGATGAATCTCCTATGCGGTAGAGAACAATGAATCCAAGAGTAACCGCTGTTCAGCCACAAGACGATCATACCCTCCTCGTGACCTTCGAAAACGAGGAAAAACGATTGTTCGATGCCAAGCCCTATTTAGAAAGGGGAGTGTTTCAAGAACTGAAAGACCTTGTTTATTTCAAGCGTGTGAAGGTATCGTGGGGTGCCATTGTTTGGCCCAATGAACAAGATTTAAGCCATGACACCTTATATCTCATTGGGGAGCCTGTTGCTGAACGCACTCAATAGCTGACTTCATGCGTTTACTCATTGCACGGTACGCGTTGCGTCCTGGAAACACGCTTATTGCTTAACGGGGCGTACCAAAACATCAAACGTTCAACGGAAAAACGCGCAACGCGTACCGTCACCCAACCAGCATGAAATCCGCACTGCTCATCGTCGACGTTCAGACGGCCTTGTGTGCCGGCGAAGGGTCGGCCTTTGACATCGACAACGTCGTCGATCGAATCAACGCCGTCTCTGCACGAGCACGGGCCTCGGGCATGCCCGTGGTGCTCATTCAGCACGAGGAAGAGGAGGGGCCGTTTCGCTTTGGATCGGATGGATGGAAACTCTACGAACGCGTTGCGACGCAGCCAGACGACATCCGAATCCGCAAAAAAGGCTCGGACTCGTTCTATCAAACCGAGCTGCACGCCCTGCTGCAGGCACGCGGGGTCGGCAACCTGGTCATTTGCGGCTTACAAAGCGAGTTCTGTGTAGATTCGACCGTCCGTGGCGCCCTCGCACTCGGCTACCCGGTCACCCTGGTCGCGGACGGGCACTCGACCCTGGACAACGGCGTTTTATCCGCCGCCCAGATCTCGGCGCACCACAACGCGACGCTGGAAAACCTCGGTAGTTATGGGCCGAGAGTCACCCCAACGCCGGCGGCACAGGTGCTTGGATATCAAGTGCTTGGCCAACAGGGTTTGGACAACAAAGTATAGCTCAAGGGGTTACGGAGCCGATGTGACGCTCCAAGGTTGAGCGGGATCGGCTCACAAACCCCTACCGCCCCACCAGCCCCGCCAGTTCGATGAGGGTTTCGAGGGCGACCTTCCAGCGCACAGAAAGAACGGTTGAGCTCATGGTTTCTCGATGGCTGGCGTGATCGCCCGAGGATCGTCCATCGACCCGAGGACAAAGGCGGCGTGCTCCTCCAGGCCGAGGGAGGGCGCATAGGCCAGGGATTTCTTGCGCCGGCCCGACAGGTACCGGTTGGCGGTGATCCGAAATAGCCAGCCGCGCATCGAGCCGTCGCCGCGGAACGAGTCCAGCATCTGGTGCGCCTTGATGAAGAACTCTTGCGATAGATCTTCGGCGTCCTCATGGTTGCCCGTCAACTGGAGGGCGAACGCATAGACGACGCGCTGATGGGCGACGACCATCTGGCGATACGCATCTCGGGTATGTGGTCCGGTCGGGTCGAGCACCTGCGAAGAACCGTCGTTGTCAGTTCTTGCCTACTAGACGAGGGTTGGGTGGATTTCGTTTACAGCCGGCGGGAAAAACAACAGATCAGGATGCTTAATGCTTCGGACAGTTTTCGCCCCTAAGCCGTGTCGTGCGACCAGGTCCCTCCTCGGTCCGAGAATGGGCAAATCCTGTCGGCGCGAAGCGTTGACGGGATGGGGAGGAGTGAATCGATGCACTAGCTCATCGGACATAAAAAAACTCCCTGACGACAGATGTGCTGCGTCTCCTGGGAGTTTTAACAGAGCAAAAAGAAGGGAATACGCCGTGCGTCGAGGCGTTAGTCGGACGCCGTCACGCCTCGTTAAGGCATTTTTTGAAGGCGAGGCCGGCGATGAGCGTACCGGCCGACCATACGATGGTGGCGTACATCAACTGGGAATCGATACTACTGAGGGCGTTGATTATATAGGATAGTGTCATGACAGGTACCTCCAGTGAGGTTAGGCGGGATGGCACAAAAGGCACAAGAGATCCCTTTTGTATGCGCCTAAAGTACCGACTGGATATCGAGCAAAAATCACCACTTTGTCACAATGCCCCGCTAATGTGTGTCTTTTTGTTGACGGGATTTGACCCACACGGGCATGCGCCGGTCGGCGGAAAACCAGCGCGGCGTGCGCCAGATCCCCGCAGCCGGGCGCGCCAGAGCCCTATGACCCGGGGACGCGCCGCCGGCCGGAGCGCGACCTGCAACCGCGGTTGTAGCCGTGGCGTACATACCCCCGAGCCCACCCGGCTACAGACACCGCCGACGCGTAATCTCACCCAGTGACGCGATGCAGCCATCAAAAAGGTCCACGGCGCCACGAGCCGCGCTCCGGACGATACTCTTACCGCTCATGCTCCTCGGCCTGTTGGCCGTGGCGGGTTGTGCGGAAGAGCGCGTCCTACGAGGCGTGCAACACCTCACACAGACGCCTTACGATGCCTACCTGACGGCACTTCGCGGGGCGCGACTGGACGAAACGGCGCTGGGGCGGACGTGGATCATGGCCGGCGTAGCGGCGGTCGCCACACCGCTGGCCATCGAATCCCCCTATCAAGAGGTAGGGTATCTGGACCCTCGCGAAGTGACGGCCCGCGCCTACTTCATCCGTCTGCAGCAGGGCCAACGGCTGGATGTCCAGATTGCCGTCCACGCCGGCGATTCGTCTCGCGTGTTTGTCGACCTGTTCGAAGTGCCGGACGATTCAACCGACAACCTGCGGCACGTGGCGATCGCCGACAGCGCGAACCGATTGGTGGTCGAAGCACGTGAGCCACTCACGTACATCCTGCGCATGCAGCCTGAGTTGCTTCGTGGGGGGCGGTACACCCTGGACATCGTCGTAGACGCTTCCCTCGGCTTCCCGGTGGCCGGCCGCTCCAATGCCGCGGTGCAGAGCCTGTTCGGGGCGGAACGGGAAGGCGGCCGGCGTTCCCACGAGGGCGTCGACATCTTCGCCCCGCGGGGGACGCCGGTCCTGGCCATATCTTCCGGATACGTCGCCCGGATCGACGAGACGAATCTTGGCGGCAAAGTGATCTGGGTGCGTGATGCGCACCGGAATCAGGCCTACTATTACGCCCATCTGGATCAGCAGCTGGTGTCGGCGAATACCCGAGTCGAGGCCGGCGACACGCTGGGGCTCGTAGGCAATACCGGCAATGCGCGCTCGACGCCGTCGCACCTGCACTTCGGCATTTATGCCACGCGACGCGCCGTCGACCCCTATCCGTATATCCAGGACATGCCCGACACCCCGCTCGAGCTCGCGGCCGATACGTCGCGCCTGGGCTCCTGGGCCCGGGTCACGGCCAGCACCGCTTTTTTACGGTACTCACCCAATCCCCGCTCGGAGAAACTGGGTGAATTGCCCCGCCACACCGCACTTCGGGTCGTCGCGGGGAGCGGCAGTTGGTACCGTGTCGCCCTGCCCGATGGCACGGGCGGCTTCGTCCTCGCGCACCAGATCGAAGACGCCTTCGAGCCGTTACGCAGCCGCGCTGTTGCCGCCGGCGTACCCGTTCGCGGCCAGGCAACCAGCGCCGCCGTGCCGATCGACAGCGTGAGCGTCGCCAGCCATCTGCCGGTGTTTGGGGAGTTCGGGGATTATCTGGGCGTGACGTCGCCGAGCGGCCGAACCGGCTGGATCGAGGCGATGGAGTAGGGATACGCGGGAGCGCGCGGCCATTATGGGGGAATTTTGGGGGAAGTAATAAACAACACGAGACGCCGGCCGCAACCTCCACCGAATCGTACCGTAGCAGCAGGGCATCACGCCCTGAGTCGCACGATGCGGCCGGTGGCTTCGACATTAACCCCAATCTCTATGCGATCCTCTCTCGTAGCGGGCGCGCTCTTCGCGAGTGTCGTCCTATCGGCTTGTTCGCCTGCCTCCGACGAGCCAGCGCCGTCGACCTATCAGGTACCTGTATCCTACCATACGCTGGATAACGGACTGCGGGTAGTGCTCTCGCAAGACAAAACGGCGCCTACCGTCGTCGTCGCCGTGTACTACAACATCGGCTTCCGCAACGAACCGCGGGACCGCACCGGCTTCGCGCATCTCTTCGAACACATGATGTTCCAGGGATCGGAAAACCTCGGTAAGATGGAGTTCGTCTCGCTGGTGCAGAACAACGGCGGCGTGCTGAATGGCTCCACCCGGTTCGACTTCACGAACTACTTCCAGATCGTGCCGGCGCACAAGCTCGAGACCATGCTCTGGGCCGAGGCCGACCGCATGAGAGGCCTCGCTGTCACCCAGGAGAACCTCGTGAACCAGCAGGATGTGGTGAAGAACGAGGTCCGCGTCAACGTCCTCAACCAGCCTTATGGCGGCTTCCCGTGGCTGGACATGCCGCAGTACGCCAACGAGAACTGGCAAAACGCCCACAACTTTTACGGGGAATTGACCGATCTCGAGGCCGCGACGCTGGAGGATGTACAGGCGTTTTTCGACACCTTCTATGCACCAAACAACGCCGTCGTCGTGATCGTGGGCGATTTCGAGGAGGCGCCGGCGCTCGAACTCGTTGGGCAGTATTTCGGCGATATCCCGCCCTCCGAGCTTCCGGCGATGCCGGACCTCACCGAGCCGCGCCAGACGACCGAGAAACGAGCCAGCAAAACCGACAATCTCGCCCAACGCCCCGCACTCGCGTTTGCCTACCACATGCCCGACCGCAACACCCCCGAGTATTACGCGATGGGGCTCATCGACCAGATCCTGCTCCAGGGCGACGATAGCCGCATCCGTCAGGCCATCGTCAAGGAACGCGGCATGACCGGCAGCGTCGACGGCGGCATCAACCTGCTCGGCAACATGTTTAACTACAACGGCCCGATGCTCTGGATGGGCTCGCTGTTCCACGACTCGAACGTGCCGGCGGACTCCATCATCGCGGCGCTCGATAGCGTCTTGATCGACCTGGCCACGAACCCGGTGGATCAAGAGACCCTCGACCGCGCCGTTGTCAAGATGCGCTCTAACCTCTACGACGCCGCGGGCGGCTTCTTTGGCTTCGGCCGCGCCGACCTGCTCGCGTCCTTCGCCCTCTTCGACAACGATCCGGCCCGCATCAACGCGCTCGAAGATGAATTCCGGAAGGTCACTCCAGACATCATCCTCCAGACGGCGCAAGAATACCTCCGCGCCTCGAATCGAACCGTGCTGACTGTCGAGCCGACGTTTGAAACCCCGCAGAAGCCCGCGGGGTGAGGATCATCCACCGCCGGATATGTTGACACCGGGCGCGATGTAACGCGCCCCCACGGATCATCCGAAATCGTTTATTCCACGCATCCTTATGTATCGCACCCTCCTCTTCCGTGTGCTGGTGTTTGGCCTGGTGGCTGCGCCGGCGCTGGCTCAAAAACAAACGCCGCCGCCGGGCGACGCCCCGCGGGACTTCGTCCTGCCGGCGCGATCTACCTTCACACTGGACAACGGACTCAAGGTGACGCTCATTCCGTACGGTAGCCTGCCCAAGGCGAGCGTACAGCTCATCGTAGGCACCGGCAATGTCGATGAGGCGGCCGACCAGGTCTGGCTGGCCGACCTCCTGGGCGACCTCATGAAGGAGGGCACGAACAGCCGCTCCGCCGAGGACATCGCCGCGGAAGCGGCACGGATGGGCGGCGAGATCAACATCGGCGTGGGGCTGGACCAGACCTCGATTTCCGGCGACGTGCTGAGCGAGTTCACCCCGAACGTGGTCTCCCTGATCGCGGATATCGCCCAGAACCCGAGCCTGCCGGGCAGCGAGGTCGAGCGGTTGAAGCGCGACCTT
This sequence comes from Rhodothermales bacterium, assembly GCA_034439735.1. Taxonomy (NCBI): domain Bacteria; kingdom Pseudomonadati; phylum Rhodothermota; class Rhodothermia; order Rhodothermales; species Rhodothermales bacterium. The sequence continues at coordinate 6,584 of JAWXAX010000119.1, forward strand.
GTCCGCCAGCTGAGCATCCAGAAAACCGAACCCAATTCGATCGCCCTGGCGGAGTTTCGGAAGGTGATGTATGGCGAGCACCCCTATGGCCGCGTTTTCCCCGACGAGGAGCCGCTGAGCGGCTTTACGATCGAGGCGGTGCGGGCGTTCTACAACACTCATTTCAACGCGTCGCGCGCCCGACTCTACGTGGCCGGCGTGTTCGATGGTGCGGCCGTTCGCACGGCGATCGAGTCGTCTCTGGGAGCTTGGAAAGGCGGCGTGCAGCCCTCGCGCGAAGAACCCGCGCCGACATCACGGCGCGAAGTCTATATCGTGGACATCCCCGGCGCCGAACAGTCCAACCTCTACATCGGCCTGCCGACGATCGACCCATCGAGCGACGACTACATCCCGTTGCTCGTCACCAATTCCCTGCTCGGCGGCTCTTTTGGCTCGCGCATCACACGCAATATTCGAGAGGACAAAGGCTACTCGTATTCACCCTTCAGCTCGGTATCCGTCCGCTACCGCGACGGGTACTGGGTGCAGATGGCGGCCGTGACGACCAACGTGACCGGGCCGGCGATCCAGGAGATCTTCTATGAGATCGATCGTCTCCAGAACGAACCGCCCTCTGCTGAAGAACTGGAAGGCTTCAAAAACTACATGGCAGGCACGTTCGTGCTCCAGAACTCGTCGCGCCAGGGGATTATCGGACAGATCAACTTCCTCGACCTGCACGGCCTGCCGGACGCCTACCTGGCGACCTTCGTCGAAAAGATCCACGCCCTCACCCCCGAAGAGGTGCAACGCATCGCGGAAACCTATCTGCGGGATGAGGAGATGGTGATCGTGATCTCCGGCGACAAACAGCAGATCCAGAGCCAGGTGGCGGGATTCGGACCGATGGGGAGCGATTAAAGATTAGCGATTAAAGATTAGCGATTAGCGATTGCAGGTTGGGGCTACTGGTGCCGTGAACCGTCCCCTGGCCTGCAATTTTTAATTTCCGATCTGTAATTCAACACCCCTTATTCGTGTTGCTTATACACCGTCGAGGGGTCGAACAGCGGCTCGGAGGTGACAACGAGGGCGTCGTCCTCGAGCCGGCGGTAGAAGCAGGACACGCGGCCCGTGTGGCAGGCGGCGGCGCCGCGCTGGTCGACTTTGAAAAGCAGGGCATCCCCGTCACAATCGATCGACACTTCGCGGACGCTCTGCGTATTTCCGCTGCTCTCCCCCTTCACCCACACTTTCTGGCGGGAGCGGCTCCAGTACGTCATGACCCCCGTCTCGATCGTCTGGCGGAGCGTCGCCACGTTCATGTAGGCAAGCATGAGGACTTCGCCCGTCGCATGGTCCTGCGCCACCGCGATCACGAGTCCATCGGCATTAAATTTGACTTGAGCGAGGAGAGCGTCGGCACGCATGGCGATTGGGAGCTGGGTGGACGAGGCCGGCGGGGACACAACGCCCCACATCGACGGGAATGACACTTCAGAAAGCGCACTTCGCGTATAGGTTTCCGGCAACAGGGCACGCACGGGGATGGAACGTATGGCAGATATGGGGAAAAAAGTACTGCTGCTGGTGCTCGGGGCGTTGATGGGGCCCTGGATCAGCCGGGCCGCGGTGGGCGATGGCGTGCTCGATACGTTGCGCGCGATGCCGCCGCTGGAGATGGATGAGGTCGTGTGGCTGGCGCGGTGCGTGTTGTCGGAGTCCGACCGGAGCGACGAACAGGAACTGGTCGCGTGGGTCGTCCGCAATCGCGTGGAAACGGCGTACCGTGGCGAAACGTACCGCGAAGTGGTGCTTGAAACCCTCCAATTCAGCGCGTTCAATACGCCGAGTCCGCGTCGAACCTACCTGCTGAGCCTGAACCAGCACACGACCGTGGAGAGCTGGGCGAAGGCGGTCGAGGTGGCCATGAAGGTGTACCAGGCGCCGGCGATTAACCGGCCGTTTTCCCGGGAAACCCGCCACTTTTACAGTCCGGTTTCGATGAAAAACGGCGCGACACCGCGATGGGCGCTCAACGCCACGCCGCTGGACCTCTCGAAGCGCGCGATCGACCCGAACCGGTTTTTGTTTTTTGAGGAAATCGATGAAGCGCTCGATCCGTTTATCGCCGGCCAGGCCCCGGCCGAGCGCATCCGGACCTTCCAGGAGGAGGCGCGTGAAACCCTGCAGGAAGCCAGGCCGCGGACGACGAGTCGGGGGAGCCGGCTCCAACTCTCCGGGCGTGTGTTACGACCGGCACGGCCGGGCGTGAGCGGCACTCAAAAAGCTGGGGTCCGGTAGCCACCCCGGAACCTACAGGGAGCGGCCAAATTACCACGGTAGTTTCACGGCTCGTTATCCTCCCATGCTCCAGCGTCTCATCCAACTACCCGGCCTGGCGCTGATCGGCCTCGTCCGAGGCTATCAGCTGTTTATCTCCCCCCATCTCCCACCCATGTGCCGCTACCAGCCCACGTGCTCGCAGTATGCGATCCTGGCGCTGCGCAACTACGGCGTATTCAAGGGGCTGGTGCTGACGGCGTATCGACTGGGCCGATGTCATCCCTTCGGAGGCCATGGATACGACCCGCCGAAGTGGTTTGGAGAGCCGGACCTCCCGCTTCCGTCGGAGGAAACGGCGGATCATTCCCACACGCACTGACGCCTTCATGAGCCACAGCGAGCACGAACAGTTAGCCCGCGACACGCCTGTACGGGTCGCCATCGTCACCGTCAGCGACACCCGCACGGAAGCCACCGACACCAGCGGCGGGCTGATGAAGACGCTTTTGGCCGGCGCCGGCCACCCGGTCGTCGCCTACCGGATCGTTCCCGACGAGCCGACGCGGATCGGGCCGCTGCTCGACGAACTCGCCGGCCTGGCGGACGTGATCCTGCTCAACGGCGGCACCGGCATCAGCCGGAGGGACACCACGTACGAGGTGGTTTCCGGGAAGCTCGACAAGACACTGCCTGGATTCGGCGAGCTGTTCCGGATGTTATCCTACGACCAGATCGGCTCCGCCGCGATGCTCAGCCGCGCGACCGCCGGCGTGATGGGGCGCACGCTCGTGTTCTCCACCCCGGGGTCCACCAACGCCGTCCGCCTGGCCATGGAAACACTGATCGTCCCCCAACTGGCGCACCTGGTGTGGGAGACGGTGAGACAGTAGGTTGCAGGTTGTCAGGTTGGCAGGATTAAGGGGGGCTGAGCGTTGAGTGGGGCGAACTGGCACTTTGGTAATGAACCCGGGTACAAGCAGGCGCTGTTTTTATTACCATACTCCCACAACCCCATACTCCCACCCTTCGACTCCTCCGGCTCCGCCGGTGTCGCTCAGGGCAGGCACTCCCATACTCCAACACCGCATGTCATCACTTCCGCCCTTCCAGCTCTTTAACACCCTTTCGGGCAAGGTCGAATCCCTTGCCCCGCTCGAACCGAACCACCTGCGGATGTACAATTGCGGCCCGACGGTGTATTCGTACGCGCACATCGGCAATTTCCGCACGTTTCTTACCTCGGACCTGATCGTCCGCGTCGCGCAGGCCATCGCGTGGAAAACGTCGTACGTGAGTAATATCACCGATGTGGGGCACCTGACCGAGGACGACTTCGCGGACGCCAGCGGAGAAGACAAGATGGCCCGCGCGCTCCGCTCCAAGGAAGGCGAACGGTTCGCGAATGTCTGGGACCTGGCCCGGTATTACACGGAGTCGCTCCTCACCGACTGGAGCCTGCTGAACCTCCGTCCGCCGGACGTCCGCCCTCGAGCCACCGAACACGTGACGCAGCAGATCGAGGCCATCGAACAGCTCATCGCCCGCGGCCATGCGTACGAGACGGACAGCGGGGTCTACTTCAGTGTGAGCAGCTTCCCGGACTATGGCAAGCTTTCGGGCAACAATTCCGCGGATCAGCTTGAAAACGCCGTGCGCGACGTGGTGGTGGATGGCAACAAGCGCGACCCGCGCGACTTCGCGTTGTGGAAGAAGGACGACAAACACCTCATGCAGTGGTTCAGTCCGTTCGGTCGCGGCTTCCCCGGCTGGCACATCGAGTGCTCGGTGATGTCGATGCAGTACCTCGGGCCGCACCTGGACCTCCACGCCGGCGGCGAGGATCTCATCTTCCCGCACCACGAATGCGAGATCGCGCAGTCGGAAGGCCTCACCGACCAGCCCTTCGCCTCCATCTGGACCCACACCCGCTTCCTGCATGTGGAGGGAGAAAAAATGTCCAAGAGCAAGGGGAATTTCTACACCGTGCGCGACCTCACGGCGCCCGAGTCCGAGGGCGGCAAAGGGATCGACCCGCTCGCACTCCGGCTCGCGCTGATCTCCGGGCAATACCGAAAACCGTTTAACTTTACCTTTAAAAACCTCAACGACTGCCTCCGCATCGTCGATCGATACCGGGACGCCCTGGCCCTCGCAGATCGCGCCATAGCCGACGGCAAAGCCGGCGAGGACCTTCTCGGCCACCCGTTGGATGTAGTCTTCAAGGAGACGCTTTTTGCCCTACTCGACGACCTCAACACCCCCGAAGCGCTCGCCGCTTCCCTCGAGGGGGTGAAGCTCATCAACGGGACCAAGGCGCTCAACGCGGCCTCAGGCCGGAGCGCCCGCGCCTGGATCGAACGGGTCAACGACCTACTCGGGATCGTCTGGCATGAGGACGCTACCGTCATGCCGGCCGTCGCCGAGCCCGCTACCGATTCGCTCGCCGACCGCGTCGAATCCCTACTCAAGGAACGCACCGCCGCCCGTCGCAACCGTGACTTCGCCCGCGCCGACGCCATCCGCGCCGAGTTGGACGAGCTGAACATCGACGTGATGGATTCCCCCGAAGGCTCCACCTGGCGACGAAAACGCTGAGGATTCGTGATTAGCGAAAAGCGAATAGCGAATAGCGAATAGCGATTGGTGATGGGAATACACGACACACAACAACGAATCCATTTTCACTTTCACTTTTAACTTTCCACTTCCCCCATGCTTCCCTACCGCCCCCGTCGGATGCGCCGGACGGAAAACCTGCGCCGGCTCAACCGGGAGACGCGTCTTTCGATAGACAGCCTCGTCGCGCCGCTGTTTGTCGTCGCCGGCGAGGGCATCCGGCAGCCGATCGACGCCATGCCGGGGCAATATCGGTTCTCGGTGGACACCCTTGTCGAGGAAGCGCGCGCCCTTCACGCCCTCGGCATCCCCGCCATCGCCCTGTTTCCCGCTATCGAAGAAGCGCTGAAGGACCCGAAAGGAAGCGCCGGCCTCGACCCGTACGGCCTGTTTCCCCACGCGATACGGTCCGTCAAAGCGGCTGTGCCAGACCTGCTCGTCATCTCGGATGTCGCGCTTGACCCCTATTCGTCGGACGGCCACGACGGGGTCGTGCACCACGGGCAGATCGACAACGACGCCTCGGTGGAGCTCCTCGCGCAGATGGCCGTCGTCCAGGCGGAAGCCGGCGCGGACATCATCGCCCCGTCGGACATGATGGACGGCCGCGTCCTGGCGATCCGGAGCGAACTCGACGACGCCGGCTTCGCCGACCGCGCCATCCTCGCCTACTCCGCCAAATACGCCTCCGCCTATTACGGCCCCTTCCGCGAGGCGCTCGACTCCGCCCCCCGCTCCCGTCCCGGCATCCCGGGCGACAAAAAGACCTACCAGATGGACCCCGCCAACGCCCGCGAGGCGCTCCGGGAGGTCGGGCTGGATGTCGACGAAGGGGCGGACATGGTGATGGTCAAGCCGGCGCTCCACTACCTGGACGTCATCCACCGCATCCGCGAGGTGGCGGAGGTGCCCGTCGCCGCCTACCATGTGAGCGGCGAATACGCCATGATCAAGGCCGCCGCCCAACGCGGCTGGCTCGACGAACGCACCGCCGCACTGGAAACCCTAACCGCCATCCACCGCGCCGGCGCCGACATCATCCTCACCTATTTTGCCCGACAGGCGGCGGAATGGCTTGGGGAAAGGAAAAAGTGAAAAGGTAAAAGGTAAAAGGTAAAAGGCAAAACCTTGGGGACTTTCCCTTTCACTTTTCACTTCCACCTTTTACCTTTTCCCCTTTATCTTTTTCCTTTTATCTTTTTCCTTTTATCTTTTTCCTTTTACCTTTTTCCTTTTACCTTTTTCCTTTCCACCATGACCCCCATCGACTACAGCCATCTTGAAGGCGGGCTTGCCCGCATGATGGACCGATACAAGGAGGAGGGCACGCTCACGGGCGACCATGCGGCAGACGCCTATATTCGCGAATCGCCGAATGCGGCGTTGTTGGGGCTGTTGTACGACCAGCGTGTCCGCGCCGAGTACGCGTTTATCGGGCCGCAGCGACTCCACGAGAGGCTAGGGCATCTGGACATGCAGACGATCGCGGGGCACGACCCGGAGGCCTTCAAAGTGTTGTTCGGCACCCCGCCGGCCGTGCATCGGTTCACAAATAAGATGGCGGACATGACACAGGCCGTTGCGGCGATTGTCGCCGAGCAGTATGCCGGCGACGCGGCAGGCATCTGGAACGACAATGCTCCGTTCGAGGTCGTCCGCAAACGTGTCCAGGCGCTGCCGGGCTTCGGGGTGCAAAAATCGGAGAAGATGAAATACGTCCTGCACTACTTCGGCTTCCGCGATTTCAGCGGCGAATAACAACCGGCGTATCAGATCGACGTCAGCGCATCGCCCTCTTCCTCCCGCGCATTGATGAGTGTGTCGATCCGAAGCGTCAGACGGGCGGCCTCGCGGATGTCGATCGTGCGTTCGCGTTCGCCCCGCACTTTGAGGCGAATAGGTCCATCGGCTTCATAGGTCACCACCAACTCGCATACCCCCGACTGGCGCAGTACGTGGCGCGTCTGGCCATCCGCGTGGCGGTAAACCATCAACAGGTATTCGTTGTACGGGTTGTGCCGGAAGACGAGCAGTTCTTCCGCCTCGGGTGAAAACGGCCGGGCGCTTGCGCAGCCGGCCAGCGACAGGGCCACGAGGGCGACAGCGATACGATGGGGCGGGCACATCTGGGACGACGGAGAAGGTTTCGGGGGGCACGTTATCCTTCTTACATCGGAGGCCGGGCTAATTTCTTTACCCGGGCTTTTCTGGGCCGGCCGACGCCTCGTACAACTCCAGCGGCAACCCATCCGGATCGGCGAAAAACACGAAGCGCCGGCCGGTATAGGCATCCACCCGGATCGCCTCCATCACCACGCCGCGCGCCGCCAGTCGGGCGGAGGCCTGCGCGACATCGTCGACGGCAAACGCCAGATGCCGCAACCCCTGCGCCTCGGGATACGAGGGGCGAGGCGGTGCGCCGTCGAACGAAAAAAGCTCAATCTGACCGCCGTCGGGCAGCCCGAGGTCCAGCTTGTACGACCGCCTCGTTTCCCGGTAGTTTTCCGCCACGATCCGCAGGCCAAGGGTGTCGACGTAGAAGCGTTTCGAGACCTCGTAGTCCGAACAGATGATGGCGGCGTGGTGGATGCGTAGCAGCATGACGTCACCGCTCCCAGAAGACGGGAGTCAGGATGATGAGCACCGTAAAGATTTCGAGCCGGCCGGCCATCATCAGGAATGACAGAAACCACTTCCCGAAGCTGGATATAGACGCATAGTTTTCCGCCGGCCCAAAGTCCCCGAACGCCGGCCCGATATTTCCCAGGCACGAGATCGTGGTGGTGAACGCGCTCAAGACATCCAGTCCCGTCATCGCCATCACCAGCGTGCCGACACCCGCCAGCCCGCAATACAGGACCAGAAACGACAACACGTTGCGCATCACATCTTCCGAAACCGGCTTCCCGTTCAAGCGAACGGTCAGGACCGCCCGGGGATGGATGAGCTGTTTGAGCTCCTTGAATGAATTCTCGAACATCAGAATGTGTCGGATGATCTTGATACCTCCGCCCGTGGACCCGGCCATCCCGCCCGAGAAAAAAAGCAGAAAGATGACCGTCATGGCCAGGGGGGGCCATAATTCGTAGTCGGCCGTCGCAAAGCCCGTGGTCGTGACGATGGATGCGGCCTGGAACGCGGCGAGTCGGACGGCGCGGCCGAACGGCTCGCCGGCCGGCATCAGCGAAATCGTGATGAGCACCGTAGCCCCGAGGAGGATCGTGAGGTACGTGTGCAACTCCATATCCCTGAGCACCGATCCGAAGCGCCCTTTAAGGAGACGATAGTGGAGGGCGAAGTTCACGCCGGCGAGGATCATGAAGGCCGTAATCACCCAGTCGACATACCCCGATCCATACTCTGCCACCGAGTTGTTCTTCGTCGAAAACCCGCCGGTGGCCATGGTCGCGAACGCGTGGTTGATGGCGTCGAACAGCCCCATTGCCGGCCACAGCAGCAGGGTCTGCAGTACCGTGAAGCCCACATAGATGAGCCACAGCCGTTGGGCGGTTTCTCGAACGCGCGGCGTCAGCTTGTCGGCCGTCGGGCCGGGCACCTCGGCTTTAAACAGCTGCATCCCTCCGATGCCGAGGATGGGCAGGATCGCCAGGGTGAGCACGATGATGCCCATCCCGCCCATCCAGTGGGTGAGGCTTCTCCAGAATAACAGGGCGTGGGACAGCGATTCTATGGGCGGCGTGTCCGTTCCGCCGAGGATGGAAGCCCCGGTGGTGGTGAATCCACTCATCGTCTCAAAAAAGGCGTCGGTGTACGACGGAAGGGTGCCGCTGAGGTAAAATGGAAGAGCTCCAAGCAACGAAAGCGCGAACCAGGAGAACGCCACAATGGCAAAGCCGTCCCGCGTCCGCAATTCGTTGCCGCGGCCTCCCCAGCGGTACCACAGCCCGCCGCCGCCGGCCATCGCCAGCACCGCCGTGGCGGCAAAGGCGAGCCAGTGCCCTTCGCCATAAATCAGGTCAACCAGCAACGGACATACCAGCGCAACGCCCAGGGAAAAAAACAGCACGCCCAGCGTACCTGCCACGGCTTTGACGTTGAGTATCATAGGAGAGCCATGGAGAGGGGATTACGCCTTCGAGAAAAATCGCTCGGCCTCGTGGATGAAGTGCGGCCGAACGAAGATGATGGCCCGATCGCCCGGTTGTACGTGCGTCGCACCGGTAGCCACCTCGACCTCTCCTTCTCCGTTCAGGATGGCGCCGATCAACATGTCGCCCGGAATCGTGAGCCCGGATAGCGGCTTACGCGTGATCGGTGCGCGCGTGTTCGCTTCGATCTCCAGAATCTCGAGATCGAGCCCGTGCACGGTGGCTACGCTAAGTACGTGTTTTCCGCGCAGGAAACGCATGATTTCGCGCGAGATCGCCAGCTTCTTGTTCACCGCCGCGTCGAGCCCGATCACCTGGCTGATGGGCACATAGGCCCCTTTGGAAAGCAGCGCAACCGTTTTGGACACCCCCAGGTGTTTTGCCATCAGGCAGGAGACCAGGTTGGATTCCTCGTCGTCCGTCACGGCCACAAACGCGTCCATCTCCGAGAGCCCCTCCATGACCAACAGGTCGATATCGGTGGCGTCTCCATGGATGACCATGACATCGGGGAGTTGACGCGCGAGCAACTCGGCCTTTTCGCGATCCGGCTCGACGAGTTTCAGTTTCTTGTGTTTCTCGCCGCTCAATTGCGAAGCGACACGGGCGCCGATTTTTGTGCCACCGAGGATCATCACCCGGTCGATGCGGGATTCGCTTTTGCCGAGTAATCTGGCTACGTGCGGCATATGTTTGGGCTGCGCGAGCACAAACACCTGGTCGTTCCGCTGGAGCCGCTCCGTGCCGCGGGGGATGATCGTGCGGATGCCGCGGGCGATTCCCATAATCCGAAAGGGGATGTCCGACAGTTCCTCGGCGAGGTCGCGCAGGGACTTTCCGATCGCCGGCGATCCCACGTCCAGGCGCATGCCCACCAGATGGAGACGGCCGTCGGCGAAGGTGAGGACGTCGGTGGCGCTGGAGCGTCGCATGAGGCGGATGACCTCGGCGGCGGCGCTTTCTTCGGGATGGATGATGATGTCGATCCCGAAATCCGACGCCTGGATGACGGAGCCCGAATCGCCCAGCACGTCGCTGCGCACCCGGGCAACTGTCGTGGCCACCCCGAGGCGCCGCGCCATCATGCAGGCGATGATATTCACCTCATCGACCGTTGTGACCGCAATGAGGATGTCGGCTTTATGCACCCCGCACTGAGTAAGTACCTCGGGAGACGTCCCGCCGCCCCGCACGGTCATCACATCGAGCTTGTCGCTCACGGCTTCAAGCGCCGCGGCGTCCATGTCGACGACCGTCACATCGTGCTGCTCGAGCGCGAGCAAGCGAGCCACGTCGAATCCTACTTCGCCTGCGCCAATTACAATCGCTCTCATGAGCCGTGCACGTCGGTGAAAAAAAGGGCAAAACGCCAGCCGGCAAAGATACAGTATCGTTCTACACCAAACATCGATTAGTCGATCAACGGCCGATAATCTTCAGGCGAACCTCACGAAGCCGGCAAAAGAGGTAAAACGATCCAGAACGTAGTCCCCACACCCACTTCGGTCTCGAAGCCGATGGTCCCGCGCAGGTCCTCGACACTTTTCCGGACGATGGCGAGGCCGAGGCCGGTCCCGCTGGTCTTGGAAGAGAAGTTGGGTTCGAAGATCTTGCCTCGGAGGCCGGGCTCGATGCCGGCGCCCTGGTCTTGCACCGTGCTGTAGGCCATGGCGCCGCCGGCGTCGGCGCGGATGGATGTCGCCACGGCGATGGGGTTCGGGCGGTTGTCTTCGGTGGCCTCGGTCGCGTTTTTGATGAGGTTGATATAGATGCGGCGTAGCTCCTCCCGGTCGCCCAGCACGACCAGCGGGTTCGGGTGGAGATCGATGGCGATCTGAACGTCCTGTTGCTCCCGCATGAGATCCACCGCCTCCCGAATGACGGCATTCAGATCGAGCGGTTCGAGGTTCTGGGTGGGCATGCGCGCGAAGGTGGAGAACTCGTTCGCAATGCGCGCGAGCGCGTCCACCTGCTCGATCAGGGTGGTGGTGATCCGGTCGAACAGGCTCGCGAATTTTCCGTCCTGGCCGGCGCTCGCCGGCGAGCGGGCATCCGTGAAGGCGCGCCGGAGATGTTGGACGGACAGCTTCATGGGCGTGAGCGGGTTTTTGA
>JAWXAX010000120.1 GCA_034439735.1 Rhodothermales bacterium
TATTTTCTCAAACTCGGCCGTCAGGTCGAGTTGCAAAAAAATGATCCGCGTTGATGCCGGGCAATACTCCTCCCCGTTCCGACATCGATAAATCGACGTTGGAACTCGCCCCTCCTCGATTCGAGGAGGGGCCTGAATTGTCACGCGGCAGCGCACTCCTTTGTAAACTGTCCGAAGTATTAAAGGTGCAACATGCAAAATGGGCGGCCGAGAGAATGAGGGACACCTGTTCTCGGCGCTCCGTGGTCTACGACTATGGTTCTTGGTTTTTTTAAAAACAACGGGAAACGTATACCCCGAGGGGGCGTATAGAGCACACTTTTACCGGCACGTGCGGGTAGAGGACCAACACATTGTGGTGAGCATATGCCCAAAATGAAGTCCAACAGCGGCGCGAAGAAGCGTTTCAAGGTGACCGGCACGGGCCGCCTGAAGCGTGAACGAGCGTTCGGCAATCACATTTTGACGAAGAAGACGCAGAAGCGTAAGCGCAAGCTCCGCCAGGCCACCCTGGTGAGCGCGGTCGATGAGCCGCGTATGAAGCGCATGTTGAGCGTCTGATCGTTCCGGATTCAGGAGTTAGATAAGAAGCGTTAGATAAGAAGAGTAAGGTACCATGCCACGAGCTAAAAATAACGTTGCCGCCCGCCGGCGTCGCAAAGGGGTCCTGGCCCTTGCTAAGGGCTACTGGGGACGCCGCAGCAAGGTGTTCACCGTCGCGAAGAACACCGTCGAGCGGGCCCTGGCGTTTTCGTACCGGGACCGTAGGCAACGCAAGCGGCAGTTCCGCCGGCTCTGGATCGCGCGTATTAACGCCGCGGCTCGCCTCAACGACATGTCGTATTCCCGCCTCGTCGGCGCGCTGCGCAAATCGGAAATCCGCCTGAACCGCAAGGTCCTCGCCGATCTCGCCGTACACGATCCGGCCGCGTTCACGAAAGTGGTCGACCATCTCAAGAACTAGCGATGGTACGACGTTCTGCCAATCGATTTTTTACGACCACGCCTATCGCTTGCCGACCGGGGTGCTGATCGTTACGATTCGCCACGCTTTAAAAGTCCCGCCCCTGGTCACCCAGGTCAGGCGGGACTTTTTTGTATAGGCCCTTTTGCAGCGTCCACTAGCGTCACGTTGCCTTGCGGTGTCTAAACCAGGCGCTGCCCTCCACGCGACATCAAACGGGTATGGTAGAACAGCTCGACCAATTGCGCCGGGACATCGAGGCCACCGCGCTCGACACGTCCGAGGCGATCGACACCTTCCGAATCCAGTATCTGGGCCGCAAAAGCGGCCGGATCACGGATCTTTTTCAGGGCCTGAAGGACGTGCCGCCGGCGGAGAAGCCGGCGATGGGGCACCGCATCAATGCCATCAAGGTCCTGGCTGAGGAACGCCTTGAGGCGGCGCTCCAACAGCTCAAAGCCGCGGCCGCGCCGTCGACGGCGAATCTGGACATCACGCTTCCGGGCCGGCAGGTCCCGCTGGGGTCCGACCATCCGCTCACCCAGACCCTCTGGGAAATCCAGCGGATCTTCGCGCACTTCGGCTTCGATATCGCCCTGGGGCCTGAAATCGAGGACGACTGGCACAACTTCACCGCCCTCAACTTCCCGCCCGACCACCCCGCCCGCGACATGCAGGATCCCTTCTTCCTGCGCGAGGGCCGGCGCGACGGAGACGCCGTGGTGCTCCGGACGCATACCTCGCCGGTCCAGATTCGCGTCATGGAGCGCCAGAAGCCGCCTATCCGCGTCATCGTGCCGGGGCGGGTGTACCGCAACGAGTCGATCACCTATAAGTCCTACTGCCTCTTCCACCAGGTCGAGGGCCTGTACGTCGACGAAGGCGTGACACTGGCCGATCTCAAGCAGATCCTGAACCTGTTCGCCCGCGCCATCTTCGGCAACGACGTCGTCACCCGCCTGCGCCCCAGCTTCTTCCCGTTCACGGAACCCAGCGCCGAACTCGACATCTGGTGGCGCAACCCCGCGTTGCCGGGCGGAGGACGCTGGATGGAGATCCTGGGTAGTGGGATGGTGGACCCGAACGTGCTCGAATCCGTCGGGATCGACTCCGAGCGGTATACCGGCTATGCGTTCGGGATGGGCGTCGAGCGGATCGCGATGCTGCGCTACAATATCCAGGACATCCGCGTATTCTACGAAAACGATATCCGCTTCCTCGAACAATTCTGACCCCCTGCCGCCATGAAACTGAGTTATAACTGGCTTGGCGATTATGTCGCGCACGGGCTGGACGCCGCGGGGCTGGCCGACCGGCTCACGATGGCCGGCCTGGAAGTGGACGATGTGGAGCAACGCGGTGAGGCGCTCGACGGTGTCGTGGTGGGGCACGTGCTGGCCATCCAGCCGCACCCGAATGCCGACCGGTTGACGCTTTGCCGCGTGGACCTCGGCGCCGGCGAGCCTGTCCCGATCGTGTGCGGCGCGCCCAATGTGGCCGCCGGCCAGAAGGTGGCCGTGGCGACGGTCGGGACGACGCTGTCCCTCCCCGGTCGCGAATCGCCCGACGAACGGGTGGCCATCACTATCAAGAAAGCAAAGATACGGGGCGAGGAGTCTCAGGGCATGATCTGCGCCGAGGACGAACTCGGCCTCTCGGCCGATCACGCCGGCATCCTCGTGCTGGACGCAGACGCCGTCGTGGGACAGCCGTTTGCCGCCTACCTCGGCGGGAAGGGTGTGGCGCTGGTCGACTATGTGCTGGACGTCTCGATCACCCCAAACCGGCCCGACGCCATCAGCCATATCGGCATGGCGCGGGACGTCGCGGCGGTAGGGCGCATGCCGCTGAGGCGGCCGGCCGTGGCGTTGCCCATCGCCGGCGGCGCCGTGCTCGACCGGATTTCGGTTGTCATCGAGGCCCCGGAGGCGTGTCCGCGGTATGTGGCCATGGTCGTGGAGGGGATCGCGGTTCGGGAGTCGCCGGCGTGGCTCAAGCAACGCCTCACGGCGATCGGGCTGCGGCCGCGAAATCATGTGGTCGACGTCACCAACTATGTCATGTACGAGTGCGGCCAGCCGCTGCACGCGTTTGATTACGACCAGGTGGCCGGCCGGAAGATCGTTGTCCGCCAGAGCCAGGGCGGCGAGTCGGTGGTGACGCTCGACAGCAAGGAACGCAAGCTGCCGGAAAACACGCTGCTAATCTGTGATGCCGACCGGCCCGTGGCGATCGCCGGCATCATGGGGGGCGAGAACTCCGAAGTCACCGCTTCCACTACCACCGTGTTCATCGAGAGCGCCTATTTCGAGCCCTCGGCCATCCGGCGGACGGCGCGGCAGCTCGGGTTACAGACCGACGCGTCGTATCGGTTCGAGCGCGGTGTTGATGCTACCGGCCAGCCCTGGGCGGCGGCCCGGGCGGCGGCGCTGATTTCGGAAATTGGTGGCGGGACGATCGTGCCCGGCATGGTGGATGCGCACCCGAATGCGCCGCCCGAGCGGACGATTCTGATGCGGCCGGCCCGCGCCGTGCGCGTGCTGGGCGTCGCCATCGACCCCGCCATCATGGTGGTGTTGCTCGAAGCGCTCGGCTTCGTCGTCGCCATGGGGCGTGAACTGCAGGGCGAGCCGGCGCTGGCCTGCACCGTGCCCGGCTACCGCCCCGACGTCGAGCGGGAGATCGACCTCATCGAAGAGGTGGCCCGACTGTACGGGTACGACAAGATTCCGCTGCCGAGCCATGTACCGGTGGCCGCGCTGGCGCCGGCCGTCGCGCCGGAGACCCGCGCGATGCAGCGGGCGCAGGGCTACCTGACAGGGCTCGGGTTTCGGGAGATCTATACCAACAGCATGCTCAGCCGGGAGACCGCCGAGCGATTTAATCTGCCTGTGCTGACGGCCGCGGGGCACCCCGGCGCGGTCGTGGAGACGCTGAAGCCGATCTCACAAGAGATGGCCGCGTTGCGCCCTTCGTTGCTTCCGGGGATGCTCGCCGTGATGGCCCACAACCAGAACCACGGCCACGATGTGCTGCGGTTTCTCGAGTTTGGTCATGTGTTCAGCACGACCGCCGCCGCCGGCGTGCTCGTGCCCGGGTACGGCGAACATACGTCACTGCTGATGGCGGCCAGCGGGCCGGCGGAACGCGTGAACTGGACGAACAAGGAGCGCCTGGCCGACTTTTACGACCTGAAAGGCATCGTTGAGGGGCTCATCAGTCGTCTCGGGCTGGCAGAGGTGGCTTACATCCCCGTGTATGTGCCCACCGCCATCACGCTGTATCATCTGGAGATGTGGGTTGGCGGCCGACTGGCGGGTGTGCTGGCGTGTGCGTCCAATGATGTTCGGTCGCTGTACGATCTCAAGGAGGCCGTCTTTTTCGCCGAGATGAACTGGGACGTGCTCGCCGCGGCCGTGCCCGATGCGGCCGGGGTGAACTACCGCCCGATCAGCCGATTCCCGAGCGTCGACCGGGACCTCGCGGTGCTGATGGATGCGTCCGTGCAGATAGGCGCCGCGATGGCTGATATTCGTGTGGTGGCCGGCGGGATGCTGCGGCGCCTCACCGTGTTCGATGAATACCGGGGCGATCAGGTGCCGGCGGGGAAAAAGAGCGTGGCCTTCGGTCTGCGTTTCAGCGCCGACCGCACGTTGCAGGACGAGGAAGTCGACCGGATGCTGGCGCGTATACTGGAGCGCCTCCAGAACGAACACGGCGCGGAGCTTCGTCGCTAACGTCGTCGCTTAGTCGTGTTCTTTTGTTATATTGGACCCGAACCCGGCAGCGCACGGAAACTCACAACGAGAGGCAGACGCTATGGAAGCATCGGAAGTGCCCAATCGCGAAGAATTGACCCCCACCCCGGCAGGTGGGGCGGAAGGACAGCCCGAGGGAACGTCCACCCTGATAGGGCTCCGGTCGTTGCGCCGGCTGCGAGATCGTGTGCAGGCGGCCGCGCTCGAGATTCAGGCACTGCGGCAGGAGAACGCCGCCCTGCACCAGCGGATCGTCGAACTCGAACGCAGTGTGCGGACGTCCGGCGACGGCGGCACACCGCTTGCGTTCGAAGGCGATCCCGACTTGTTGCGCCGCAAGGTCGACGGCTTCATCGTGGCGATCGACCGGTATCTCGAAGAGGACAGCCGTGCCGCGTAACGCGCTTTCAGGCCTATCTGACCGGACATCTTCCATGGAAAAAACGATACGAGTGGATGTAATGGGGCGCGAATATCCGCTCCGCATTTCCGCATCCGACGAAGCCGTCACCCGAGAAATGGCCGCTTATGTCGATGCCAGGATGCGGGCGTTTAAGACCGCATTTCCCAAACAACCCGAGGTGACTACCGCGGTTGTTACCGCGCTTGCGCTCGTGGAGGAGCTGTTTGCCGCTCGAGACGCCCAGGCTCGGATGCTGGCCGAGGCGGATCGGGAAGCGGCGCAGTTGGATGCCCTCCTCGAAGAAGTGATGGGCGCCTCCACGCACGGTGCGACGCCGGAGCTGCAGGGAGGCCCCGCCGGCCGGTCCTGAAGGAGGTTTTGGGAAGGGTGGATATTGTGATTTTTTTTCTCTTGATTGTCCGGTGCCGGCCGAAACGATGAGCTGGCCTCACCTGGCCATCGCACGACCCATTTCACACGGAACTGCTTAGGTAGAGTCGGATATAAACGATACTCTCTCGAGGCGCGTCCTTGAGAGCGCTTCTTACTGACCCGTTCTGCATATATAAGAACTTTACTCGTATGCTTTAGGGAGCCACCCTTCACGCTACGACAGCAGGCCTCATTCCTTCGCGGGATATCTCTTCGGAGATCCGAGGAAGCTGGAAGAGTATGAGCGGCGCCCACTGTGTGAATCTGAAGAAGTTCTTCATATCCACCGGAGCGGGTTAGTCTGAATGCAATGCCCCGGCTTGGTTACGTGTGAGCATGAAACCGGCCGGGGCATTTTTATGCCCTTTCGTTTCGGGCATCAAGCGCAGGACGCACTCACATAGACGCATAGAAATCATGGACATACCTGCGGTATTCGGCGACATGGTCGCCGTCGCCGTGGTCGCTCTCTGCATCGTGATAGGCATCATCATCGACCGGTTTCTCCTCTCTCGGAGCGCCCGGGTTCAGGTGAGCAAGGCGCGTGACGAGGCGAAGCGGTTGTTGGACGAGGTGGAGCAGGAGGTGAAAAAGATTCGCTTCGAGCGGATTGAGAAAGTGGAGGCGGATTTGACGGGGCGTGAGGAGACGCTGGCGCGCGAGACCCACGAATCGAAGCGTGCGTTACGGCGCCTGAGACGCATGTACCGTCGTCGGCTGGAGAAGGTGACGGGGCGGATGCAGCGGCTCGCCGAGCGGGAGAACGTGTTGGTCAAGGCGGCAGACGCCATCGAAATGCTGCGGAAGGAGGGCCGGCAGGCCCAACGCGAGGCCGAGCGTCTGCGCAAGGCGGCGGCACAAGTGGATGAAGACATCCGCGGCCGGCTCTCTGAAATCGATCGAAAAGAGCAGGATATTGCCGCATTACGCACGTCGCTCCACGTCCGTCAGGACAAGATGCAGCAGGTGCTTGAGGAACAGACGCGCAAGCTGGAGCAGGTGTCCGGTATGTCGCCCGAGGTGGCGCGGGAGGCGATGATCGAGCGGTACATCGAGGATGCCCGTATGGAAGCGGCCTCGCGGGTCAAAGAAATTCGGGACGAGGCCAAACTGACCGCGAACCGGCAGGCGCGCAAGGTGATTTTGACCGCCATTCAGCGGACGGCGGCGTCCCACGCGATCGAGAACACCGTGTCCGTCGTGAACATCCAATCCGATGAAATGAAAGGCCGGATCATCGGCCGCGAAGGGCGTAATATCCGTGCGTTCGAGGCTACGACGGGCATCGAAGTCATCGTGGACGACACGCCCGAGGCCGTGATTCTCTCCGGGTTCGATCCCATCCGGCGGGAGGTGGCGCGTATTTCCCTCGTGCGGCTCATCCAGGACGGTCGGATTCATCCGGCGCGGATCGAGGAGGTGGTGGAGAAGGTGCGCGAGGAGGTGAACGAGGAGATCATAGAGGTGGGGGAGCGGACGGCGATCGACCTGAACCTGCACGGCATGCATGCGGAGTTGATCCGTCAGATCGGGCGAATGCGTTACCGGACGAGTTACGGACAGAATCTCCTGGCGCACTCGATCGAAACAGCGCATATTTCGTCGTTAATTGCCGCCGAACTGGGGTTGGATGTGAGCCGCGCCTGCCGCGCCGGCCTGCTGCACGACATCGGCAAAGTGGTCGAGGAGGACATCGAGAATCCCCACGCCATCGTCGGGATGGAGTTGTGCCAGAAGTACAAGGAGCATCCCGACGTGTGCAACGCGGTCGGAGCGCACCACGACGAGATTGAGATGACCTGTCTGATCGCCCCCGTGGTGCAGGCGGCCGACGCGATTTCCGGTGCGCGGCCGGGGGCGCGGCGCGAGGCGCTGGAGTCGTACATCAAACGGCTCGAAAAGCTCGAGGACCTCGCCCGGACGTTTAATGGTGTAGAGCGGGTGTATGCCATCCAGGCCGGCCGCGAGATCCGCGTGTTGGTTAACCACGACCTCGTCTCCGACGCCGAGGCGGAGAACCTGGCCGTGGATATCTCGAAGCGCATCCAGAATGAACTCCAGTACCCGGGCCAGGTGAAGGTGACGGTCATCCGCGAGGTTCGGGCCGTGTCGTACGCGAAGTAGGGCCGGGCAAACGACTATCGCGGCGCAGGCATCTGGCGCATCACCCGTGCGACCAATGCGCGCTGGCGCGTGTATTTTTGCGCCGTATGGAGGATGCGCCGCCGTCCGTTTATCGGTACCGTTCATGTGGCCTAACCCGACGGCGTTGCCAGTTCGGCCCGTAAACTCGGTCGAAACGCCAGAGAGACGGTCGTCCTATCCAGAATACCGGTCGTAGTCTGACCGGCGGAAGCCCCCCTTCATTGCGTTCTGCAAGCACTCCAGGGGGTACCTATGCGAATCCACACACCATTTTTGCGTGCCGGGCTGTTAGGCCTGGCCGTTGCGCTCGGCGCGCCACGCGTCGGCATGAGTCAGATTTCCTTCAGCGAAGTCAGTGGGGCTGCCGGCGTTGGCAGCGACACCTACGACAGCACCTCGCGCCACGGGTTAGGCGTTAACTGGATCGACTACGACAACGACGGGTTTCCGGACCTTTTCCTGCCCAACGGGGGCGGCGAGCTGCCGCATCTGTTCCGGAATAACGCCGGCAACGGCACGTTCACCCGGAAGGACGCTCTGTTACCCGCGCTTCCTGTCGTTGAAATGACCGGCTCCGTGTTTGCCGATTACGACAACGACGGCGACATGGATATCTACATCACGGTAGGCGGCAGCGATCTGTTCGCCGCCGACGGGTCGCCCAATTTCCTGCTCAAGAACCTCTGGGTGGAGAACGGGAATGCCGAATCCGACCCGATGTTCGTCGAGGTGGCCGCCGCCGCCGGCGTGGACAATCGTCCGCCGGTCGCGTTTGGGCCAAACGGGGGCTACAAGAGCTATACGGCGACCTGGTTGGATTACGACCTCGACAGCTGCATCGACCTCTTCGTGGGGACGATGGTGTGGGACGCCGGCGGATCCAACGTGAACCGCAACGCCCTGTACAAAAACGACTGCGACGGGACGTTCACCAACGTCACCACGGCGGCCGGCCTGTATACCGGAAATCCCGATCAGGATCGGCCCACGCTGGTCGTTTTTGGCGGTTTGATGGATGACGACCTGTATCCCGATCTGTACGTCGTCAACGTCCAGCAGCCGGCGCCCTATCACATCGATCAATACTTCCACAACAACGGGAACGGCACGTTCACCGACCTCACCAGCACGATGCCCGGCATCGGCGACGACGCCGGCGCCGGCATGGGGATCGACCTCGCGGATATCGATCTGGACGGGGACTGGGACATCTACATGTCCGACCTCGCCAACCCGGGCGGTATCGAGCCGATCGCGGAGAACAATGTGCTCTACAAAGGCAATCCGAACGGAACCTGGAGCGAGAATTCGGCTCCGGCAGCCGGCGTGAAGAGTTTCGATTCCTGGGCGGTGAACTTCTTCGACCTCAACCACGACGGCTACGAGGAGCTGTTGGTTGGCGTGATCGCCCCGACTCAGATGAAGGATGAGCTGTACCAGAATGACGGCGACGGCACCTTCACCGATATCTCCGTCGCCGCCGGCATGATCTCCGGCGATTCCCGGGGTTCGGCGGCAGCCGACTACGACCGCGACGGCGATCTGGATTTTGCCATCGTGAATCTGAACGGCACCTTGTTTCTCTACAAAAACAACACGGCCGGCCTGCAGAACTGGCTGCAGATCGACCTCGACGCCACCGTCAGCAACCGCGCGGCCATCGGGGCGCTGATCGAAGTCAAGGCCGGCGGGAAAACCTATGCCCGCCAGGTCAAGAGCGGCGTTAGCGCCCATTCGCAGAATGAGATGACCGCCCATTTCGGGCTTGCGACGGCCACGACGGTCAACGAAATCAAGGTATCCTGGCCGTCGGGCGCGGTGACCGTCGTCAACAGTGCGGCCGTCAATCAACGGCTGACGCTGGTAGAGGATGGGACCATCGGCAACACCCCCCCGAGCGCCAACTTCACGAGCACCATCTCTGGCCTTTTGGTTGATCTGGATGCCTCGTCTTCTACCGATGACGGTGGGATTGCGAGTTATTTGTGGGATTTCGGCGATGGGGCCACGGATACCCTTTCCTTCACGTCCTATACCTATGCCGCCGCCGGCACCTACACCGTCACGCTGACCGTGACCGACGCCGAGGGGCTGATGGACAGCGCGAGTCAGGACGTCACGGTGAGCGACGGGGGCGGTGGGAGCACGGGTGCCTTCCTGGAATCCGGCGGATTGGTCTCGATGGAGGCTGAAAACGCCCACAGAATTTTCGATCACGACGACCATATCTGGTCGTTTTCGACGGTCAACGCCGGCTTAAGCGGGACCGGGTCGATGGAAGCCCTACCCGACGACGGGACCCGCGTCCGTTCGGCACCTGAAGGTGTGAGCCCCGAGATGATCTTTGATGTAAACTTCGCCACGCCGGGCACCTATTATGTGTGGCACCGGTTGTGGGGAGGTAGCTCGAAGGCCAACAAAACTTTCAGCGGCGCCGCCGGCGTGTCCGATACAAGTCCGCTCTCCGTAGGCACGTTCAGCGCCTGGACCTGGACCAACGGCAAACTCGACGGCACCGATGCCACGATTGTCGTTTCGACACCTGGCGTGTATTCCGTTCATGTGTGGATGGCGGAGGACGGTACGTTGATCGATAAGCTGGTCCTGTCCACTAACGCGAATTTCACACCCACGGGCACCGGTCCCGCCGAAAGCCCGAAAGACGGCGGCGGCACGGGCAATAACGCCCCGGTGGCCAGCTTCACGCACACCGCGACCGACCTCGCCCTGAGCTTCGACGGCTCGGCTTCCTCCGATAGCGACGGCTCGATCGTGAGTTATGCCTGGACGTTTGGCGACGGCGCGACGGGCACGGGCGCTACGGCCAGCCACACCTACGCGGCGGCCGGCACCTACACCGTGGCCCTTACCGTCACGGACAACGATGGCGCGGCAGGCATTACGAGCCAGAGCGTCACGGTGACCAGCGGGGGCGGCACGGGCGGCTTCATCGAAGCCGCCGGCATGGTGGTCATGGAAGCCGAACACTTTCACGCCAACATCCAACGCGGCGCCGATAGCTGGGTGTCCGGTACGGCCTATGCCGGCGCCAGCGGCGGATCCTACATGGACACCACGCCCGACGACAACACCGAGATCAAGACCGGCGCCGAGACGACCAGCCCCGAGCTTTCGTTCGACGTTAACTTCTCGACCACGGGCAGTTACTACGTCTGGGGACGCATCTACGCGCCAGGTAACAAGTCGAACTCCATGCACGCAGGCATCAATGGCGCTATTGCAAGCACCACGAACGGGTTTCAGACCAACACACTGGGCCAGTGGGTATGGGTGGTCCTGGTGAAAAACGGCGTGGCGGTGCCGCTCTCGATTGGCACGGCCGGCACGCACACCGTGCATGCCTGGATGCGCGAAGACGGCACGGCGATCGATAAACTCGTGCTCACGACCGATGCCGCGTTTGTGCCCACGGGCGTAGGCCCCGCCGAAAGCCCGCAGGCGTTCGCGCCGGTCGCTTCCGCCGCAAAAAGAGGTATTCGTATCGATGGTCTGACGCTCCATGCTCAGGCGCTGCCGACCGAATTCGCGCTCGAAGGCAACTATCCGAACCCGTTTAACCCATCGACGACGATCCGTTTCGCGTTGCCCGAGGCGGCCGTGGTGCGGCTGAGCGTGTACGACATGCTGGGCCGCGAAGTGGCCCGGGTGTTCGATAGCGAGCTGCCGGCCGGCCGGCACGAAGCCACCTGGAACGGCCGCACGGACGCCGGAACGACGGTTTCCAGCGGCGCCTACCTGCTGCGGATGACCGCCGGCTCGTACAGCGCCACGACGCGGATGGTGGCGGTTAAGTAGGTTGGCAAGTGGCAGGTTGGCAGGTTGGCAGGTTGGCACAAAAACCTGTAACCTGCCAACTTGTAACCTTAATACTTCGGACAGTTTACAAAGGAGTGCGCTGCCGCGTGACAATTCAGGCCCCTCCTCGAATCGAGGAGGGGCGAGTTCCGACGTCGATTTATCGA